>JBMFUH010001065.1:0-2461 GCA_049966735.1 Isosphaeraceae bacterium | reverse complement strand
GGTCCGCACAGCGGACCCTACGGTGAGCGATCGACCCGAAAACCGCTCTAGGTCGGCAGTCGTCACGAGAGCGGGGGCGCAGTCAGTGGGAGTGGGCCATGGTCGAGATAGCCGAAGGAAGTCTGGTCGCTTCTGACGCAAATCGCGATCTCCGGCAGTGAGACAAAATCCATGGCCATGTTCTCGTGATCAGCGACAATTACTTTTCCCCCTGACGACAATTACAAATCCCCACCGGCAAGCGGCTGTTGGCGATCTGGAATGGTTCGCCGATCCACCGAAGGGCTGAGGTGAATGAGTTCCTGGCTCAGAAGAAGGGCCGGGGCTGGGTGGAAACGTTGCCTGGTTACGCTCCCGACCTCAACCCGTGGGATGAGGGAGGTTGGAATCACCTGAAGCACGTCGAGCCGCGCAACTTGGTCTGCCGTGATCTTGAAGAACTGCATGAACAGTTCCACCTCGCCGTTAACCGTCCACGCCAGAAACCTCGCTTGCTCCTAGCCGTCTTCGCCCAAGCAGGGCTCACGCTCTGAAGAAGTTAAACTCCTTTGCGCGCCGATCAGTAAAGCACAAAACTGGTACCCTCATTCGCCGCTCCTGACAACCACTCTTCGCGCGTCATCGTTGGGGCGCCCGCCCGGCGTCGGATCAATGGTGATTTGCACTTCCCGGTCCGCATCCTCCTCGCCGATGGGAATCGAGAGGTGCAAGACCCCGTCAGACCCCACTCGTGATTGAACCACCATGCGATTCATCGTGACCCTCCCATCGCCTTGAAATCTGGTCTGAGCTTCGGCCCCAGCCGCCCGCTCCATTCTACCTTGATCGGCAGCGGGCAGGGCAAACACGCGGCGCCCGCCCACGTGCTTGCGGGCGGGTGCCGAGTCTGGTTCCATAGGGAGTATGCAAGGCTCTCGCGGCGCGCCTGGCTCCGCGAGATTGGACCGGCAGGCCCAGGACGACTCCGGGCCCGTTCACCAGAGGATATTTCTCATGGCACTGAATGGTTATATGTTGCGGATCGGCCGAACAGTAGACGGGATCGCGCTCTTCTCGGTTCTGATCTTTTCGCCCGGATGGGCTCGGGCCGACGATGAGGCGATCACGGTCGAGACGCTCTTGTGGAAGATGATGGACACGCGGTGGCTGGCCGTACCTCCGCAACCGGGAGAGCGGACCGTCCAGTTCTCCAGCTACGATCGCGCGACGCGGCTGGAGGGGGGGAAGATCGTCAACCCGTTCGCCAACGGCGATGCCGGCCATTACCTGCGCGTGGAGGGCAAGGGGGATCATCGGGAGTGGGTTCTCGCCGAGGCCAAGGGCCCTGGATATGTCTCGCGGATCTGGTCCGCCAACCCCGACGGCGAGCTGCGGATCTACATCGACGGCAACCCCAAGCCGGCCCTGGCGGCTTCGTTCCCGGCGATCACGAACGGTGAAATCGAGCCATTCGGCGCTCCGTTCGGTCACGACGCCTCGCGCGGGCGAAACCTCTACTTCCCGTTCCCCTTCGCGAAGTCGATCAAGATCACCACGACCAGGGGCAAGCAGTATTTTCAGGTCAGCGTGACCACATTTGCCGAGGGGACGAAGGTGGAAAGCTACTCTCCGGAGGTCTTGCGGCGAGCCTCGGAGGTCATCGAAGAGACGCGGCAGGGACTCCTGCATCCCGTCCTGCACCGTCCGCCCATCGTGGGCCCGTCAGAGCGTCGGGTCAGGGTTCAGGTTCCGGCCGGAGAAACCAGGGATCTCCTGGGTGAAGACTGGTCCGGCGGACACGGCGGCGCCATCAAGTCGCTGGCGCTTCGGGTCAGGACGCCCGACCTTGAAGAAGCCCTGGCTCGTACGATGCTGACGATCAGTTTCGACGGCGCCCCGGAGCCTCAGGTTGCCGTTCCCCTGGGAGAGTTCTTCGGGACCGGTCCGGGCGCCAATGACTTCGAGTCGTCAATCCATCGAGTGGTAAGAGATGGGTCCCTGGTGTCGAGCTGGTACATGCCGTATCACAAATCGGTGCGGATTTGCCTGACCAACTCATCCAGCCAGGGGATCATGATCCACGCCGGCCTCCGTGTCGACCGCGAGCTGCCTCCGGAAAACTCGCTTTACTTCCACGCCCGCTGGCGCTATCAGGACGGCCTGCAGACCAAGAAGGCGGATGGGACGCTGGACTGGCCCGCCCTGCGGGTTTCGGGAGCCACCGGCCGGTTTGTCGGCTTGCTGGTGGACATCTTCAATCCCACGCCCGCCTGGTGGGGCGAAGGGGACGAGAAGATCTATGTTGATGGCGAGCTGTTTCCCAGCACGATCGGCACCGGAACCGAGGACTATTTCGGCTATGCCTGGGGCAACCCTCAGCCCTACGCCAATCCGTTCCACGCTCAGACCCGGTGCGACGGTCCAGGCTCGAAAGGCAACACCAGCAACATCCGCTACCAGATTCTCGATAGCGTGCCGTTCC
>JBMFUH010001064.1:0-2465 GCA_049966735.1 Isosphaeraceae bacterium | reverse complement strand
TCGCTCCCGGCGCGTCCGCCGGCAGCCCCTACAACGTCACGGTCACGGCCTACGACAACACGAATGCCGTCAGCACGACCTTCACATTGACGGTGGGGCTTTCTCAGGGAGGGCCGCAGGTGATCCTCTGCAGCGCGGACACAGCGCTCGCGGCGGCAGCCGACACAACGCAGCCGCCCTGGTCCTGGGAGGAAGGCGCCCTTCTTAATCCGCGCTATTGGGTGAACCAATTGGACCTGCAGGCCGGGACCTTCATCATCAGGCGGGACTCCGACTTGAGCGCCCCACTCACGGTGTATTTCCAGTTCGATAGTTACAACCCCCAGCTCAATGGCTCTGCGGACTGCCTCGACGATTACACAGCGACATTCGGCCCGGGAGGCGGCTACGTGGACGATAGCACTGGCCAGGGGTATGTGGTCATTCCCGCCGGCGAGGCAGACGCCACCGTCACCACGCTCGACGTCTCGCGAACCAAGATCACCGACGACGGCCTGAAGTCGATGGCGACCATGCCCGCCTTGCAGGTGCTCAACCTGAGCGGCACGGCCACCTGCGACGCCGGGCTCCAAGCACTGATCGACCACGCGGCAACGCCCCATCCGCGGAGTATAAATCTCGCTGATACGAGGGTCTCGGACAAGGGCATGGAGAGACTGCGCAAGGCTTTCCCCCAGGCACAGATCGAATACGGACCGAAAGGCAGCCGATCGCCCAAGCCGTGATTGTCCAAGGGTGAAAACAGTCGGAGCGGCATGTCGCGCGGGGCAACCCCTATGGGCCGGGACCATCGGGCGGCCCATTCTCCTGGAACCGTCGATCGATTCCCGGCTCAGCTTGAAACCGGGAAGCTGTTTCTCGCGTGTTCCTGTGCGCCGTGGATTGTTCTTTCCTGGCGAGGAAAAGAGGGTGGCCAGGGAGCGCCTGATTGCCGGCCGGCATTCCTGGTGCGTGGGTCTTGTCTGGCCGGTACAATCTCGTGAACATCACGTGAACGAGCCCACCACCTCGTGCGACGCGCAACATGACCTCACCCACTCTCCCACTTATCGATTCCTTCGGCAGAGTGCACAACAACCTGCGAATCAGCGTGACGGATCGTTGCAACATCCGCTGCGTTTACTGCATGCCCGAGAATCCCCTGTTCATGCCGCGGCAACAGATCCTCAGGTTCGAGGAGATCGACCGCTTCGTGCGGATCGTGGTGCCGCTGGGGATCAACAAGGTCCGGCTCACCGGTGGTGAGCCGCTGGTTCGGCGCGACCTGCCGGTGCTGGCGCGGAAGCTGGCGGCGATCCCGGGAATTCATGACATTGGACTGACGACCAACGGCATCCTCCTGGCGGAGCTGGCAAGGCCCCTTTGGGATGCCGGACTGCGCAGGATCAACGTCAGCCTGGACACGATGAATCCGCGGCGCTTCCAACAGCTCACCCGGCGGACCGGATTCGAACGGGTCATCGAGGGAATCCTGGCCGCGAAGGAGGTGGGTTTCCATCCGGTCAAGGTCAACGCGGTGACGATGAAGGGGAGCACCGAGGAGGACGTCGTCCCCCTGGCCCGGTTCGCTCGCGAGCACGGGCTGGAGATGCGGTTCATCGAGTACATGCCGCTCGACGCGGGAACCTGGGAACGCGACAAGGTCCTCTTCGCCGCGGAGATTCTCGATCTTCTCCGAGAGGAGGTCGGACCGCTGGAGCCGGCCCCCGATCAGGACCCGCGCGCGCCGGCGGTTGATTATGACTATGTCGACGGCGGCGGCCGGGTGGGTCTGATCGCCTCGGTCAGCCGTCCCTTCTGCATGAGCTGCAACCGGATTCGCCTCACGTCCGACGGCAAGCTGCGGAACTGCCTCTTCGCCCTCGACGAGACCGATATCCGGGCGATGCTTCGAGGAGGGGCCAGTGACGCCGAGATCGCGGAGGCCGTGCGGCGATCGGTCGCCGGCAAGTGGGAAGGACATGAGATCAACACCGCCCGATTCGTCCAGCCGGGCCGGCTGATGCATTCGATCGGCGGATAGCCTTTCGTGGAACAAGGTTCCAACCTTGTTGAATTGACAATACATTGACCATGTTGTGGCAAGGTCACCCGACCTTGCCACCCGAACGACCGAAGGTCTCAATCCCAAACCCCGGCGGGATCCCGGCGCGTGGGGACGCCGGACAGCGGCGTGTGGAGACGCGTGCCGAACGGAGACAAGATTGGTCCTGGCGAGTTAGAGCGCCGGACGGTTGGATTCCCCTTTTGAAGTCGCACTGGCTTTCCTCTGCTCCGAAAAATGAACCGGCACTGGATAGCTACTGTCGGCGGGGCAGGAGGTCGGCGGCGGGGATCCGGGTGACGACCTGGCCGTTGATCAGGAGATCGGCCTGGCCGGTTTCGGGAATGAGGACGGGCGCAGGATAAACGCCGTCGACCGGGTTCGCGTAGACCTCGATCTGGCGGTCGATGAGGTTGACGAT
>JBMFUH010001063.1:0-2482 GCA_049966735.1 Isosphaeraceae bacterium | reverse complement strand
GGTTCCGGGCCAATCACGGTCGAGCTGCATCGTTACAATCTCGGTGTCGAACGCATGCCGGCACGTCCGGGAAAATGGCCGAGAAAGATCGATGCGGTGCAAGTGGCCGTGGACGACTCGGCCGACGTGGCGATCATCCGCCTGTCCGACCTGGTTGCTCTGCCTTACGTCGCAAAGCTGGGAACTGACGATCTCGATGCCCCGACCAACGACAAATTGACCTCGGTGGGCATCGACCTCGGCACCAAGCTGTCAAGCTGGAACACACGCCTGATCGAGTATATCTGGCTCGCGCTCAATGAAAGCGGGACGGAGCGTCGCTTCCTGGTCACGGCGGTCGTTCCGGAACATGGCCGGTCAGGAGGTGGCCTCTACGACAATAACGGCAAGCTGGTCGGCGTTTGCATTGGTCATGCCGAGTTACTCAAGGGAAGGCGAATGGGCATCTTCTCCTCGGTCGCAAACGTCCGCGATCTGCTCCGCCGCCACGACCTGACAATGGTCCTTGATCGGTCCGAGGCCCGTCAGGCGCGGCTGGCTCGCTATTCTTCCCTCCCCGACCGCACGATCGCCCGTCCACCCTACTCGCCCATCACGACCACCACCGTCTCCCCTCCGGGTCCGTCAAACCCCTGACCACGCGGTACCCAATTCCATCGAGTCTGGACGGGCCGAATTCGCCCCCGGCTCGCTGACGATTGTCCGCGTCATCCACGGCCGCCGGCCAATTTCATCCGGAGCAGGACGATCAAGAAGACGACTGCCAGAGTGCCGAACAGCGACATGCTCTGGACGCTGCGATCAAGATACCCATTGAAGAGAAGAAACAGCGAGACGAACAAGCCCGTTGTGACAATCAACCGCGGCGCCGTCGAGACCGGGCCGGGAGCAGGCGCGATGCCGGCGGGGTGAACCAGAGCCGCGGGTTCATCCAGCAAGCCGTCGATCTTCTTCGAGGATTCTTGACCCGGCGGAGGCAGTGGAGAGGCAGGATGCCTGGGCGACTTGAGCACCCGCGCCGGTTGCGGGGGAAGCCCCGGCCGATCGCAACGCGGACAGCGCAACCAACCCTGCCAGAGATCTTCACCCGCGCGGATGAGAGCGTGGCAATGGGGACAAAAATAGCTCGGACTGACAGTGATTTCCATTGCCATGTCAACCTGTCGAATGTGTCATCCCGCTCAGCGCCGCGCCTTGCTGAAAGAGCAACTCCGGATGATTTGGATAGAGGGCCAGCCCCGCACGGCATGCAGAAAGCGCCGGCTCAGGCTCCCCGAGTTCGCAATGGTACTCTGCAATCAGAGCGTGTGTCTTGCGCGTGATTAAGAGCTCCGGAGAGGCGTATAACAGGCTTCGACGGAGCAGGTCCAAGGCGGCCCCTGTGTCATTCGTCGAAATAGCCAGATTGAAAAGCGCAATTGGATCGTCCGGATTATCCTCCAGCTCCGCGGCTAAGATCAACGCATCCCGTTTCTTCTTCCAAAGAAACCTGGCCCGCGTCATTATACCCAATGTGGCGAATTGCTATATCCTTCGCGACCACATGGATGCAGGCATGTTTGAGTGCGGACATTGCCTGCTCATGAACACGATCACTCCAGCGGACGTCAGCCCGCCTCGGGAAGGATCTTCGCTTGCAAGTATGCCTGATACACTTGTGGCCAGAGCCCGCTGAGTTGGATCACCCGCGGGTCCACGATCCGTTGACCTCCTTCCAGGCTCCAGGTCATTCCTGATTGTTTCAGTCGCTGCGTGAACACCGTCTTGCACGCCGCTTCAGTCACCCCACTGCCGATCGGCAGATGATTGCGCCGGTACTCGTGGTAATCCAGAAAGCGAATCCGCTTCCGCAGGTAATTGTATGCATTCTTATATTGCTTCCGCTTGTCGCCTATCACGATCCGTCGTCGCCGGATCGCCGCGGCCCCGCTGGAGAACCCGGCGGAAATACTGGGTCTGATGGTATCCCCGTCCGTAATGTAGGCCAACCTCGGCAGCGGTCCCGTCCATTGTCGCAACACGTCCTTGATCAAGTCTGTCAACTGCCGCGACAACATCTCTTGCCCCGGCTCGGGCATCCGGTCCAGGTCGATCGTCCCCAACCGTTTCCCCCTCCGGTCAGGGACTGCGAGCGTTGCTGTCGCCCCTTCCCGATAAGACGCTTCACCACGGATCGGCAACATCAGGCCGTCTCGACCCACGGCCAACACCGGCTTGCGGTTGCCGCGCGAGGCGAACGCCTGCTTCAGCCACTTGAGGACCTGAGCCACCGCGGCGTCATGGCGGTGGGTCCCGGAAAGTGATGGGGACCAATCCATCCCGCCACTTCACGAGAAAGGCGCTTTTTTTCTAGGCTGGCGCAAGGAACTGAAGGCACCGTTGCTCCCACCCGCTGAGATAACGGGCCGGATCGTGGCGGAAGCGGCGACTTGAACAACCCCGGCCAGTAGCTCTTGGTCACTTTCAGGAAGTGCTTCAGGCC
>JBMFUH010001062.1:0-2483 GCA_049966735.1 Isosphaeraceae bacterium | reverse complement strand
TGTCGAACAGCCAGTAAATGCGGTCTGCAAACCGCCGCAAGATACGCAACTCGGGCAGATACTCCAGCATCCGCCTCAGGTGGTCACGCTCGGAGTCGGTCATGCTCTCTTGACGTTTCACGATCAGATGTCGATGCTTGAAGACGAAGTTCGCCTGCTGCTTGACCTGCCCTTCTTGCCACACTTGGGACAAGGGGCCTTCTTGGGTGCACAGTGCGGCCGAGCCACAACCCAAAGACGGTGCAGGGCCACGGATTGAACACGGCTTGAACACGGATAAGATGCGTGGTTGCCATCATGGCCCCGCGCGCTGAATCACCCGGGGCTGCAACCCAAGAGCTTGCCAGGGAATCGCTCGCGAAATCGTGTCCGGCGTACAAGATTCTCGAAGTTAGTGGTACAGTGAACGGGTATCAAAACCGTCGCGGCCGTATCCGTACTCATGCTTGCGTCCTTTTGTTGAGGGGCCTTCCAACAACCCCATAAACGAAGGACGCAAGCCATAAATTTCAAGCCCAAAACGGCCTATCCGCTACCCGATCCCTGGTGGTGTTGAGCGAGAAGTCTCGATCTTCGTCCTATTGCGCACTCATCAGGTAAGCTATCGACGCAGGCCGATTCGCCGTCCACAAAATCAACACAATCCGTGCAATCCGTTTTTCTGGAGATGATCTCACGAGAGGCCAATAGGCAGGGCTGCTGGGCCGCGCGATTGCTTCCATTGACAGAACGGTGCGGGTGTTTGGGCGCGCTTGGCCATCGCCGAGCATCTCCGACAAGGGAAAGCGAAAGGTACCCAATCGTAACGGGCTTTCGCCCTCGATGGCAAATGTGTCCAAGATCATCTCGCGCGCGGCGAAGACATCTGAAACATTGCCCTACAAGCCACGTGCTTGCATGAACTTGCCGTTCCGATTACCCTGAAGGTCCGCATCACATGAAGAGGAGCGGAGTTGAGGCATCTCCGCGGATCAAGAGGGACGTCGGCAGAGAGGAACACTGACAATGGCCGCCGGACAGCCGAAACCCGCGTTTTACGTGGCCCTGGCCGTGGTCGTGCTGGGGCTGATCGGGTTTGCGATCTATCGGAGCGATGTCGTCGCGCCCCAGCCGGTTCCACCGCCGGGCGGACCAGGCCAGGGGCCGCGGGCAGCCCCGATCCAGCCCAAGGATCTGGGCCTCGAGAAGGTCGCCGAGTCGTCCGACACCACCACGCCCACGACCGTCAAGGAATACAAGTTCAAGCCCGCCGAGAAGCTGCCGCCCGTGAAAGGCGCCGCGGATTACAAGAAGCTGGAGGACAACAACAACACAGTCGAGTTTGCCCTCAACGTATGGGCGGGTTGGGCGCCCATTGTGCTGGCCAACGATGGCTTCAAGGCCGGCAAGGAATGGAAGACGGCCGACGGCAAATCGTTCAAGGTTGATCTCGTGATCATTGACGATCCTGTGAAAATGCGCAGCGCTTACACTTCGGGGAAAGTCCACATCGGCTGGGCGACGCTCGATATGGTCCCTCTCTTCCTCGAGAGCTTCGTCGATGCTCAGGGCAACCCGACAGACAGCCGGATCATGCCGCGAGTCTACCAGCAGGTCGACTTCTCCAACGGCGGCGACGGCATCGTGGTCCGCGAGGACATCAAGACCGTGGCCGACCTCCGGGGCAAGAAGCTGGTGCTGGCCCAGAACTCGCCGTCGCACTTCTTCACGCTCAACATGCTGGTCGCCGGCGGTTTGCAGCCCTCCGAGGTGCAGATGGTCTTCACCGAAGACGCCTTTCAGGCCGCGGCGGCATTCAACGCCCAGAAGGATATCGCCGGCTGCGTCTCGTGGGCGCCCGACATCTACAACCTGGCCAAGGCCAAGGGCAACCGGATGCTGGTGACGACGAAGGAGGCAAACCACCTGATCGCCGACGTCTGGTTCGCCCGCGCCGATTTCGCTCGGGATCACGCCCCGATCATCGAGGCCATCAGCCGGGGCATCTTCGACGCGATGGAAGAACTCAAGCAAGAGTCGGCCAGGCAGAAGGTGTCCGGCCTCATGGCGTCCGGCTACAACATCCCGGTTTCCGATGCGCTGGGAATGCTCGGCGACGCCCACAGCACCAACTGGGCGGAGAACTTCCAGTTCTTCATCAACCAGAACAATCCGACCAACTTCGAGCGGACCTGGCAGCGGTCGTACCTGCTTTACCGGCGCATCGGCGCGATCGGCCATCGGCCGGTGCCGTTCGACCAGGTCATGGATTTCACGGTCATCCAGAACCTCGGCAAGGATTCCAGGTACTCGTCGCAGAAGGTGGAGTACGGCACCCAGGTCGCGGCCAAGGAATTGCAGGCCGTGAAGGCGGAGGGAGAAGAGATCCTCACCAACACGGTCGTGATGCACTTCTTCCCCAATAGCTGGGACCCGTTCAAGAAGGTGCAGAAGACCATCGACGGCAAGGCGGTCGAGGAGCTGTACGATCCCAACGTGAACAA
>JBMFUH010001061.1:0-2485 GCA_049966735.1 Isosphaeraceae bacterium | reverse complement strand
CAGCTCTTTCGGAGCAGGATGTATTGATATCAATTTGCCTGGAAACCTTGTCGGGACCACGCTGATCCACGACGTCGGCCTGGCGTTCCCTTCGGCCAACGGCATCGCGGTAGCCATTGGCATCTTCGACTTCGGCCCAGGCGACGCTGCCTAGCTGTACAAGGTGCGATGGGCTCACGGTGCCGGTTCCTGTTCCGGCTCGAATGGGTTGTCTTGATCGTCGAACCAAGACCGAGGCGGGCGCAGGTGCTTGTTGGCCTGGTGCCGACCGAGTTCGGCCGCCAGCCTCTCAACGTCCTGGCGTGCCAGGATCTCCCTGACCAGTTGCGGTTGCTCAAGCGGCACCACGGCCGCCAGATCTTCTCCGTCGCGGCGCACGATAACCGGCCGACCCGCGGCGACGACCTGGGTCGGAACCGCCGCGTAAGCCCGTGCTTCCCGTGGTTCGTCCACGCGGCCGGGCTCTTCGAGCAACGGCGGCACGCTCATGATTTGCTCCATCTACCAGACCCAGCTTGCTTCGCGGCACACTTCCGTTCGTTCATGCTATTCAGTTTGCCAGAGATCAGACCCCTCGGCGACTCGAGTCCATGCGTCACGTCCAGAGTGGCTCGCTGTTGCCCCCGCTATTGTCTTTGCGACGCCCCTGCCATCCTCCGCGGCCCCGAACGTCGGGCCTCAAGATAGAGGGAGAGTTCCCCGCCCAGGAACGTCGTCAGCAACCTTGATTCAGCCGACGGCACCATCGAGAGACCGAGATACGTCCAGCCCAAAAGAGCGAAACCCAGCCAGAACACCCAGCTCGGTCCCGCGCGGTGAACAGCCGGCAGGATCGACACCAGAAGCGCCGCGAGGGTCAGGCTGGAAATGACACTCTCGCGGAGGAGAATGTACCTTTCCCTGACTGGCGCCAGGCCTATCGCGCGGAGCAAGACGATGACCAGCAGGCCAGCGATCACGGGCACGACGCGTCTCACGGCTCGATCCCTCGCACGGGGAGATGAACTCTTCCCTGCAATCTTAATTCAATCGTGTGGCGAAAAGAATCGTCCACCGGGCCTCGTTTCAGCCACGATGTTGACGCCCTCAAGCGGTGGAATTAGGGTGATGGGGGGATTGTCCGGGTGGTTATCACGTGAGCCAGGCACAAGGGTGAGGTGCGTCATGAAGGTCCGCGGTTTCCTTGCGGTTGGCATCTGCCTCCTGGGCGCGACGGCGGGCTGGGCCCAGGCCTTGCCCACGGCGGCCACGATCGAGTCGATCCCGCTCGAGCTGACCATGCCCGAGAAGTACCACGTCACCGCCGTGCTCGAGCCGATCCGGCGGGTCTCGCTCGTGGCGCCCGCGGATGGAGTCATCCGCAGCATCGCCACGCCCCTGGGCGACACGGTGCGGGCCTCGCAGGAGATCGCCCAGCTCGACCGGGCGGAGGCGTCCGCCAGGCTCAAGGTGGCCCAGGCCGAGGTCAAGGAAAAACAGGCCATGCTGAAATCGGCCAACCAGACCTACCAAGCGTTTTACGCGGCACAGTTGGAGGCGGCTCAGGCAAAGGTCGAACTTGCCCAGCTCGAGCTGAGCCGGCTGACACTGAGCGCGCCCTTCGCCGGCCGGATCATCGCGCTGCCGGTCAGCTCCGGTCAATATGTGATGAAGGGAAGCGTCATCGCCGAGCTGGCCGATCTGACCAGCCTGAAGTCGCTGGTTCCGGTCGATCGCCGGACGGTTTCCGAGGGGAGCGACGCGCAGGTCTTCGTCGAGGAGCAAGCGCGGACGGCCAAGATCCAGTCGGTCTTGCCGCTGCCGGAAACGTATGCCTCGCTGCGCGACCTGGCCGCGCCCTTCGCCTCGGCCTGGGTCGTGATTTCCAACACGAAAGGCGACCTGGCGCCGGGACTCCGAGTCCGCAGCGCCACGTTGCCGATCACGCCGCTGGCGACGGTCCCCAAGGATTCCATCAAGACCACCGAGGGGGCAGGAGCCTCGGCCGGTTCGATGGTCCAGGTGCTCCGCAACGAATATGTCACGAACGTGCCGGTGAGCATGCTGGGCAAGGTCGGCGCGGAACGGATGCAGGTGACCGGTGCCTTGCGGACCACCGACGCGCTCATCGTCTCGTCGTCCGTCGCGCTCTTGCCCGGAACGCTGGTCCGCTTCTCCGGTTCGACAAATACGGCAATCGAGGGGACGACACCGAACCCGGCCCGCCAGGGCGCTCCGGCGGGAATCAGTCCACCACCAGCCGCGAGCAGCTCAACCGATTCTTTCGGCGGTCCAACCTCACCGCGTTCCGCCACGCCGAAACGGCGGGCGCGGAACACAGCGCCCCCGCCGCCCGCCCAGAGCAACACGCCGTTCTGAGCCGCTGCCGGCTCCTTCTCGCATGTACCGCTTGTCCAAAACCTCACGCTCGGAACCCGCCATGAAGATCAAACGGATCGCCGCCTACCAGGTTGACTTGCCCTTGCACGAAGGATCCTACCGCTGG
>JBMFUH010001060.1:0-2487 GCA_049966735.1 Isosphaeraceae bacterium | reverse complement strand
GCGCGGGGATGATGGGACGGGCCCGACCTCCCGCGAGGTTCGGCCGGTGAGTGATCCGGAGCGCGACTTCAGTTCCCCGAGTTAGATAAGGATGTCCCGCCATAAGCCATGACGCGTCACACAGAGATCCGCAAGATCGCTATCATTGGCAACTATCTGCCGCGAAAGTGCGGAATCGCCACGTTCACTTATGACGTTTGTACCTCGGTCGCAACCCAGTTTCCTGGGTCCGAGTGTTTCGTCGTGCCGGTCAACGACATTCCCGAGGGATACGACTACCCTCGGGAAGTGCGGTTCGAGATCGAGGAGCAGGAACTGGATTCCTACCTCCGGGCGGCCGATTACCTCAACTTCTCCAACGCCGACATCGTCTCGTTGCAGCACGAGTACGGCATTTTCGGCGGACCGGCCGGCAGCCATGTCATTCGCCTGCTCCGCAACCTGAGAATGCCCATCGTCACCACGTTGCACACCGTGATTCAGGAGCCGAGCGGAGAGCAGCGCAGGGTGCTGGACCAGGTCATCGATCTGTCTGCCCGGGTCATCGTGATGACCGAGCGGGCCCGCACCTTCCTCAGGGAGATCTACAAGGTTCCCGAAGCGAAGATCGACCTGGTCGCTCATGGCATCCCCGACATGCCGTTCATCGACCCCGCCTTCTACAAGGATCAGTTCGGGGTCGAGGGGAAGTACGTGGCGCTGACCTTCGGCTTGCTCGCCCCGAACAAGGGGATCGAGCACATGCTCCGGGCGATGCCAGCGATTCTCCAGGAGTTTCCCAATTTCGTTTACATCGTGCTGGGGGCGACTCACCCCAACCTGATCCGCGAACAGGGGGAACGCTACCGGATCAGCCTGGAGCGGCTGGCGACGACGTTGGGCATCAAGCCCCACGTGAGCTTCTACAACCGGTTCGTGGAACTCGACGAACTCCTGGAATTCATCGGCGTGGCCGACATCTACGTGACCCCGTACCTCAACCCCGCGCAGATCACCTCGGGCACGCTGGCCTATGCGTTCGGCTGCGGCAAGTGTGTTGTCTCCACCCCTTACTGGCACGCCGAGGAACTGCTGGCCGAGGGGCGCGGCGTCCTGGTTCCTTTCGGCGATCCGGAGGCGCTGGCCCGGGAGATCTGCACGCTTTTCCACGATGAAACTCGGCGCCATGCGATGCGCAAGAAGGCGTATATGCTTGGTCGCGAGATGATCTGGAGTCGCATCGCTCACCAGTATATGGATTCGTTCCAGCGAGCCCGGCGGAGCCGGCTGGACGTTCCCTTCAAGCCCCTTGCGGTGCGGACGCTGGCCGAGCAGCCGATGGACCTGCCGGGATGGAGGCTCGACCACCTGGTGCGCATGACCGACTCGGCGGGAATCCTCCAGCACGCCAGCTACGCCATCCCCAATTTCGCCGAGGGCTACTGCACGGATGATAATGCCCGTGCCCTGCTCTTGATGCTCCTGCTCGACCAATTGGGGGTCAGCTCGGCGCAGCTCCATCGCCTGGCCGTGACCTATTCGGCCTTTCTCAACTTCGCGTTCGACCGCGAGCTGCGCCGGTTCCGCAATTTCATGAGCTTCGAGCGGATCTGGCGGGAGTCGCAGGGCTCGGAGGATTGCCAGGGCCGAAGCCTCTGGGCGCTCGGGGCCTGTGTGCATCGATCGCGGCGGCGCGACCTCCAGTTCTGGGCCTCGGAGCTGTTTGACCTGGCTCTGCCGGGCCTGCTTGAGAGCACCTCGCCGCGGGCCTGGGCGTTTGGGCTCCTGGGAATCTGCCACTACCTGGAGCGGCTCAGCGGCGCTCGCCAGGCAAGCCAAATTCGCGACACCCTGATCGAGCGGCTGGTCGCGCGGCTCGAGCAAGCCTCCACCGACGACTGGTACTGGTTCGAAGAGTACCTCACCTATGACAACGCCCGGCTTTCCCAGGGCTTGATCCAGGGGGGCCGCTCGAGCGGCAACGACCGGGCCGTGGAGCTGGGGCTCAAGACGCTGAGCTGGCTCGTCGCTATCCAGAAGGCACCGGCCGGCCATTTCCGGCCGATCGGCTCCGAGGGCTTCTACTTCCGGGATCGCGACCGCGCCCAGTTCGACCAGCAGCCGGTGGAGGCGTGCGCCACCGTTTCGGCCTGCCTGTCGGCCTACCAGGCCACCGACGACACCACCTGGCTCAAGGAGGCGCGGGTGGCCTTCGAGTGGTTTCTGGGCAGCAACGACCTGGGCCTGGAACTCTACGACGCCAAGACCGGCGGCTGCTACGACGGATTGCAGGAGGACCGGGTCAACCAGAACCAGGGGGCCGAGTCCACGCTCTCGTTTCTCCTGGCGCTCGGTGAAATGAAGCTGCTGGAGAGCATCCTGGCGCCGTTTCGTCAGATGCAGCCCACGCAAAATTGATCTCGGCCCGCGCGGCATTGAATGCAAGACTGATTCGGTTTCTGACCTGGCATCCCGACCGCAACTGAAGGGGGTTTTCTGTTCATGGAC
>JBMFUH010001059.1:0-2491 GCA_049966735.1 Isosphaeraceae bacterium | reverse complement strand
GACCTGTACCTCATAATTGATAATGTCAATAAAGTGCAAGCACAAGCTGACCTTGGCGCGAAGGGGCGAGCGATCTCGTTGGCTAAAGTGGCAGCGCACGATGACACAAACTCATGATAGGTCAAGGTTTATGGTTTTAGCACAAACCCTGGAACGTCTCGACTCGCTGATTGATGACTTGCTGAATGAGAGCGACCTCCCGGCCTCGTCGCTCGCCTCGATCCTCATCGCCGCGCGCGACTCCGTGCAGGAAGGATATCATGTCGCCCTGGCTCGGCGGGTCTGGGATGCGAGTAATTCCATTCGCGACCACCACATCGATTCACTTACGACTGCCGACCCCGTGCTCGATGTCACGGGCATCGATCAAGAATACTGAACCGATGCAACCTATATCGGTTGAGCTTTCCTCCCGGTCCTTGCGTCCTTTTCGTCTGCCTTTCGCTTGCTTCAGATCAGCCTGATTCGGCGCGCGTGATTCGGAAGCTGGAGGCGTGAGAGCGGCGCTCTGCTATGATCTTGAGGAGACGCTCTTGTCGTCGCGGAAGAATGAAAGGGCGTGGCGCGGGAGCCGCTTGGGACCGAGAATCGCGTGATGTCGACGCTCTTCTTTCCCCTCGCCGTGATCGGCGGCTTGATCCTCGTGATGGGGATCCTCTCGCTCTTCGAGTGCGCAGTGGTCCGGACTCGTCGCTGGCAGTTGCGGAAGGCGGCCGGCCGAGGCGACCAGCCTTCCCAGACAATCCTCGAGTTCGTGGAGAACCTCGACCGGTTCGTGAGCGCCATGCGACTGGGAATCGTTCTGGCCGCGACGACGGCCGGGGTTTACTCCGGCACGCTGATCTGTCGAATCCTCGACCATGCACGGCAACCATCCACGGGCTCGGGACTGCTGGCCGGCGGGGTGGCTGTTGGCATCACGCTGGCAATCGTCTTCTTTGGCGACCTTCTGCCCCGGCGGATCGCCCGACAATGGCCCTATGCGGTCGCCCGCAGGTCGGCACGGCCTCTGGCCTTCTATCTCCGGGCGGCGGGTCCGCTCGCCAGGTTCCTGGACCGGACGATTGACCGTCTGACGCGACTCTTCGGGGTCAGGCTCAAGGAACGGAGGCCCGTGATCCACGAGGAGATCAAGGGGCTGGTCTGGGAGGGGGCGCGGGCCGGCGTCTTCGACGAGGGGGAGCACGAGATCTTCAAGCGGGTCTTCCGGTTCCGCGAGCGCAGGGCGCGCGGGCTGATGACGCCCCGCGACCAGGTCGTCTGGATCGACGTCGCGGATTCACCCGAGGAGATTCGCCGTAAGGTCATGGGTTGTCCTCATTCGCGATTCCCGGTTTGCGACGAGAGCCTGGACAACCTGCTGGGCATTGTGCAGGTCAAGGACCTGCTCCGCGAAAACTCGGGCGGCTCGGCATTCCGCGTCAAGGGACACCTGACCGTTCCAGCCTTGATCTATGAAGGTGCTCGCGGGCCCAAGATCCTGGAAATCCTCCGCGGCTCGTCGAGCCACACCGCCAACGTGCTCGACGAGTTTGGCTCGGTTGTGGGCATGTTGACGTTGACCGATCTGATCGGCGCGGTGATCGGCGACATCCCCGAGCAAGGAAGGGAGGACGAGGAGCCTCGCTCGATCCAGCGTGACGATGGCTCATGGCTCCTTGATGGATTGCTCCCGGTCGATGAATTTCGCGACCTGCTCGATCTGGGCGAGTTTCCGGAAGGAGATTATCAAACCCTGGCCGGCTTCGTGGTCACCCATCTCGGCCACATCCCGCGCATCTCCGAGCACTTCGAATCGCTCGGGCTGCGCTTCGAGGTCGTGGACATGGACGCGAAGCGTGTGGACCGCGTTCTGGTCAGCCGCGTGACGCCGGCCGAGCCACCCGGATGAGCGGTTCTCGTGTCGATGGTTTCCGGTAGGGTCCGCTGTGCGGACACGTCTGGGGCATTGGGTCCGCGGCGGACCCTACAACACCTCCAGCTTCCCGCAAGGCGCAATCCAGCGGCAGCAAGGCAAGGTCAGCCGCGCGGGACCGGCTTGTTTCGGCATCTCTGCCTCGCATAATATGAGCCGGCGCCAGGTCTGCCTCGAGACGTTGCCAAATAAGCTCCTGAGTGGGGACTCCATCATGAAAATTCCCTCACGTTCATTGGCGATCACGCTGTGCGTTTCGTCCCTCGTCATTCTGGCTGGGCTGGTCTCGTTTTCCCGCTCTCCCGGCGGCGAGAGCGGTGAGGCCGAGGTCGCCCAGCAAGAGGCTGGCGGAGTGATCGCCGAGCAGGCGGTTCCCATGCCGCCAGGGGCGATCGGCCTGGAGATCGAGCTGGGGCTCAACGACACAGCGTCCCGAGACTGGGACGGCAAGGTCGAGGTCTCCGACGGCAAAGTCCTCAAGATCGAGGCCGTCCGCTCCCCCGCTGGCGCACGGGTGGAGGACAACCGCTTCTTCGTCGGCTCCGGTCGTGCCTTGACCAAGAAGAAAGCCGCGGC
>JBMFUH010001058.1:0-2492 GCA_049966735.1 Isosphaeraceae bacterium | reverse complement strand
CACCGGCTTCGTCAAGAACAAGCTGGAGGTCAAGGGGACGATCCTGGCCCGCGGGTTCACGGGGCAGCCCATCGAGGTCAAGCTGTTCGTGGAAGGCAAGCCGGACCCCGTGGCCAGGACCACGGTGACGGTCCCCGAAGGCTCCGAGGTCGCGCCGATCAACAACCTCTACTTCATTCCCCAGACCCCTGGCGAGAAGATGGTCACCCTCGAGGTCGAACACCACGACGGTGAGTTCGTCACGACGAACAACAAGCAGAGCAGCTTCATCACCGTCCTCTCGGGCGGCCTCAACGTCCTCTTCCTGCAAGGGCCGAACTTCACCTGGGATTACCGATACCTCATGCGGTCGATCATGACCGCCCAGGACATCGAGGTCGATGGTGTCGTGATCCGACACGCCGCCCGGGGCGAGGTCAGCGAGATCGACGATGCCGAGTTCGCGCCCGGCCGGTACAACATCTACATCCTCAGCGACCTGCCCGCCGATTACCTGGCGCCCCACCAGCACCGACTGCTCGTCCAGGCGGTGAACAAGGGGGCCGGGCTCATGATGCTGGGCGGACGCTCCAGCTTCGGCGCCGGGGGATGGACCCAGACCGAGCTGGCCGACATCTTGCCGGCTGAGATCCATCCCGGCGACGATCAGCTCGAGCCGGAAGGGGGCATCAAGTTCGTCCCCAGCGCCACGGGACTCTCCAGCTACATCCTCCAAATCGGCGCCAACAAGACCGAGACGGCCAAGCTCTGGGACATGATGCCGCCCATCCTGGGCACCAACCGCTTCGGCGAACCCAAGAGAGGGGCCGAGGTTCTCGCCCAGACCGGAGGTCCGAGCCCCGAGCCGCTGATGCTGTCGATGGATGTGAAAGGCGGCCGCGTGATCGCCTATGGCGGCGACACCTGGGTCTGGGCCCGCGCTTCGGAGGAGGGCCGGATCGCTCATCGCAAGTTCTGGAGACAGGTGATTTTCTGGCTCTCGCACAAGGAAAATCAGGGTGAGAACGAGGTCCGGCTGAGAGTGGCCCCCAGGCGCATCAGCATCGGTCAGAAGGTTGAGCTGACCGTGACGGCCCACGACGCCAAGGGTTCGCCTCTGACCGGCCTGGAGTACGAGACCAAGATCGAGCGTGAAGGACTGAACCCGACGTCCGAGTCGATCGAGCTGTACACCCAGGGCGATGAGGCCCGTGGCGCCTATCCCGCGAAGGGGCAGCCCGGAACGTACAAGGCCACGGTCATCGCTCGCCGCGATAAGCAGGAAGTCGGCCGAGACTCGTCCCGCTTTCTCGTTTACCAGGACGATCGCGAGCTGGAGAACCCCTCCGCCGACCTTCGTCTCGCGAAGCAGATCGCCGAGATCACCAGCGGCGAGGCCGTCGCTCACGAGAGCCTGGCCAAGTATCTGAAAGGAATCGATCAGTCCTCCTACACCGAGTACCTGAGCCCCACCGAGCACCGGATCTGGGACAACTGGCCCTTCCTCCTGATCTTCGCCACGCTCTTGACCCTGGAATGGTGGCTCCGCAAGCGGCACGGCTGGGTCTAAAGCGCCATGGGTCAAATTGGTGTTTGGTGTTTAGTATTTTGTGTTCGTCTGTTCATGTTCTGGTCTTTTGTGGGCGGCTCCCGATAGTGAACATGAGTGGGTGTGAAAAGTGGCACTTTTCGCGGGGGGTGGTGCCACGTCGGATCCTCGATGCCGACAAGTGGATGCATTGGCATTCCAAGTGACTGTCCTGAAACGACTTCCGACGCTCGATCGGCGGGAGGAAGGTCGATTTCGACGCCTCCGAAGGTGGCACTGAGTGGCACTTTTTCCGTGTATTTCGAGCGTCTGTACACCGCTGTGCGCTGGGGTCTCTCTCAGCAGGTGGAGAAGAGAGCGGGGCCGGAGAGGCGTTCCGTGCAGTCATGGGCGATTGATGACCCGGCGTGAGGTGCCATGTCTCGTCTTTCCTATCCTACTTACATTATACTTCATGTTGCGGGCCGCGCAACGCATCAACGATGAGCCGTCGCCTGATATCTCTGCAAGCCAATAGTTTACGACACGGGAAAATCTTGCATCGCGCACTGAAGCCCCGTGGGTTCCAGCGCAACGGCCCGAGCGGCGTGAAGGGCTTGCCACCCGCGCTGGCACAGCTCCGGAAGAGGGATCGAGGTCGAGACGGATCACGCTGATCCTGGAGCCCCTCGCGACGATCCGCTGCCGCCGCCACTCGAAGTGGCTGGCCCCGCGCTGCCCCCCCCGGCTGCCAAGAGATCGAACATTCCCCCAGCTTACCCAATTTTCCACAGTGAAGAGCAATGTCCTTGCGTTAGGTAAGCTCTGGAAAGGAGGAAAAGACTCGAACTTTGAAACATTGCGCTGCAACCCTGCGGGTTGGAATCCCGCCTGGCAAAGCTGGACCAGCAGCCAGAAGCGAGTCTTGCGTGGTGGTGGGGCGGCCCACCCCGCGAAGCGTGGACAGCCAGGTCAAAGGTCGTGT
>JBMFUH010001057.1:0-2492 GCA_049966735.1 Isosphaeraceae bacterium | reverse complement strand
GCGGACGAGCGCCGAGGAGATCCAGGACGAGATCCGCCGGCTCGAGAAGCGGATCGCCGGCCTCCCCGCCGACGACGGTGACCCGACCTCGCCACGACAGTCCATTCGCAAGGCGCTCGAGGACAACCTGGAGACCTCTCGCGGCCGGCTGGAGAATCTGCAAAAGGCCCGTGACAACTTCGCGCTGATCGAGGCGGAGATCCAGCGGCTGGAGAGCAAGATCAGCTCGATCACCGAACTGGCCGTCAACCGTCAAGATCCGCAGTTCGTCACCAGCCAGGTAGACCTCGTGGCCGACAGCCTGGTCCAGACCGAGCAGGCCATGAACGATCTCCAGTTTGCCACCGGCTTCGATCCGATCGACGACACCGCGCCCTCCATCATTCCCCGCGGCACCGAAGCGGCGGGCACAACTCCCAACGCCCAGCAAGCCGAACCCCCGCGCCGACGCACCCGCCAGACGGATGACGGAATTCAGTACTTCTGAGCCAGTAAGTCGGCGAAGAGTAGAGCATCGCGCACAGCGGCACCGCCCTTTGTGTCGTTCAAATACAACGACCCGCCGCATGGCCCGAATCGCCGCAATTCGTAGGGTGGGTCAGCGTAACGCAACCCACCGAATTGGCTTTCAGATGGTGGGTTGCGCTCCGCTACGCTCCACTGACCCACCCTACGAATCTCCCCCTGCCTCGCCTCATGTCGGCCCATTGTTGAAAGAGGCGTGGACTGGGATTTCCTGGTGGCCGGTCACTGTCTGTCCAGCACCAGCTCGATTTCCTTGGTCGCTCCTTCGGCAGGTGCGAATGTCGCCGACCTCGGTGCATGGCCTTTCGCTTTGGCCCCGACCACGTCGGTGCGATGGGAACGAAAGTCAGCCAGGGGAAGAGGAAGCCAACCGCGAACGATGTCGCGCATCGCCTCGCCCTGGAAGGTCACTTCGGTTCCAGCACAAATGTCAAGTCTTCAATCTTCCCTTCGGGGAGCGAGAGCTTGCGGTTCCGCGTCGTGAAGCCGTCGGCCGAGACCGTGACGTTCGCCTCGCTGTCGGGCAACATCTGGGACGTGCGGAAACGTCCGTCGTACTGTTCGTCCTGGATGGCCTGCTTTTTGGGCTCACCACCCACGACATGGATTCTCTTGTCAGACTCCGTGCCAGGCTTGGTGTATTCGACGGTGGGCTTGAACCCCTTGATCTGCTTGCCATCCTTCTTCGACGTGGCGTTGATGACGATGATCGGCGCCTCGTAGCGGATGATCTCGATTCCCTTGACGTCGTGATCGAGCGTGCCTAGCTTGACGGTTCGCCCCTCGATGAGCGGCCCGCCCTTGCTCATCCGGTGGCGGGTCGAGGCGTGCTCGTTGGTCGAGATATCGAGCTGGACTTCCTCCAACCCGTGTGGGACCTTCAAGGAAAACTTGCCCTGGATATCGGGACGCGTCTGGGCGAACCAGAACGAGCCGTCGACCTTGCCGAAGACGTGGCTCCCCCAGCCCGATTTGGGCTGTCCCTTGCTATCAAACCACTGCCCTTCAATCACCACGTGCGGCGAGGCGCGGACCTCCAGCTCCTCGGGCGTTTCCCCCTCCTTGATGGTCAGCTTCTTGGGAGCGAAGACTCCTGGCAATTCGTGACGCGTCCAGCCGGTCGACCGATCACCGCTGTAGTTGACGTCCTCCGGCATGACGCGGTAATTCCCCGGCGGCAAGGGATCGAATGTGAACCGCCCCTGACTGTCGGTTTCCGCGCCCCTGCGAATCGCGTCGGCCACGATCAGGCGGCCGAGTGCCTCGAATTCCGGCCCGCTGCCGCGTTCCCGGTCGGCCTTGATGAAAAGGCCCGCCAGCGGCTTGCCCTGGACATCGAGTACGCGGCCGGAGACCTTCACCCCGTTCTTGAGCGTGAACGTGCCGATCTCTCCGCGCTGGCCGTCGCCAAGGAGACGCAACTCGGGCGCGTAGGCCTTGGGAAGAATCCAGAAGACCCCCTGGCCAGGCGTGGTAATCGGCAGGTGGAACTTGCCCTCGGCGTCCGTCTTCGTCCGGGCGAACGAGCCGTACTCGAACTGGCCCCCGGCGAGCTTGTCGGTGCGCGAGTAGGCCAGGATCTCCACGCCGGAGGCGGGCTTGCCCTCGGGCGTCTCGACCTTACCGCTGATCGGCTGGGCCGGACGCATCTCGATGGTCTCGAAGAACGGCCGCTCGTTGAGCTTCTCGTTCTTTCGGGTCATGCTCAGGGCGTAGCCGAAGCCGGCCCGGGTGGCGTAATCGGGATGGGAGACGTCCAGCTCGATGTAAAGATACTTCTCGGCCACCTGTTCCGGAGGGATCGTGAACGAGTACGTTCCGTCAGCGCCTGTGGTATGTCGCGTCTCCTGCAGCACCTTGTTTTCCTGGGATGATAGAAGCGACCTGCGGACGACGACCGTGGCACCGGCGATCGGCTTACCGGTGTCCTTGTCCCGGACCGTCCCCTTGTAGTGCAGCGTCTCGCC
>JBMFUH010001056.1:0-2504 GCA_049966735.1 Isosphaeraceae bacterium | reverse complement strand
GCAACCGCGTCGAGTCGCGTGAAATTCCGGTGGTGTTGGGCGAGAAGTGTCGAAATTACCCGGCAGATGTGCGGAATGCACGAATGTACGGTCGGCCTCCTCTCACTTCTTGCATTTTACTCCCATGACCAGTTCCCCTGATACGCGCGATCATTGACAAGTGCCCCGCGGCGATTTCTCATGGGTCCGTGACGATCGCAGCCGTGAGATCTGTTCGAGAAAGGGCTTGATCAATGTCCATGAATCTGAACCGCCGCGATTTCTCCAGAGCCGCCGCGGCCGCCTGCTCCCTGGCCCCCTCTCGCGTGCTCGGCGCCGGCGACCAGGTGCGCCTGGGATTCATCGGCGTGGGCAACCGCGGTTGCCAGCTCCTCAAGGCGTTCCTGGCCCAAGGCGACGCCAAGGTCGTCGCCCTTTGCGACGTCTATCAGCCTTACCTGAAAGCCGAGTACGACAAGGTCGATCCCCGCTTTGCCAATCTCGGTGGGCGCATCCCACGCATGCCCGAAATCCCGGGCGACGTGGCGCGGTTTAAAGACTTCCGGGCGCTGCTCGAGCGCAAGGACGTCGACGCGGTCGTGATCGCCACGCCCGATCACTGGCACGCCATCCAGATGATCGAGGCGTGCAAGGCCGGCAAGGACGTGTATGTCGAGAAGCCCTTGTCGATGACGATCGTCGAAGGGCGGGCGATGGTCGAGGCCGCGCGCAAGCACGACCGGATCGTTCAGGTCGGCACCCATCGCCGATCGTCACGCTTGTACATGAAACTTGCCGAGGTAGTCCGATCGGGAGCGATCGGCAAGATCACCGTGGCCCGCGCGTCGTATTGCAGCAACATGAGCCCCAAAGGGATCGGCCATGCCTCCCATTCGCGGCCGCCCGCGGATCTCGACTGGGATATGTGGCTGGGGCCGCGTCCGGCACGTCCGTTTCAATCGACGATCATGCCTTACAAGTTTCGCTGGTGGCAGCTCTACTCGTCGCAGGTGGCCAACTGGGGCGTGCATTACTTCGACGCGATGCGCTGGCTGACCGGCGAGCTGGCCCCGGCGTCGGTCTCGGCGCACGGCGGCAAGTTCGCCGTCGACGACGACCGGACCATTCCCGATACCACGATCGGCGTCTTCGAGCACGCCTCGGGCATGCTCACCGAGTTTTGCCTGTTCGAGGCCAACGGCCAGCCGGTCCTGGGCCGAGGAGCCGAGGTCGAACTGCGGGGAACACTGGGTACGATCTACGTCAACGATCGCCACTTCGAGATCGTCCCCGAGCGCGGGGGACAGTTCCAGTCTGCCGCTCCCAGACGCAAGCCGGAGATGGTGAAGGCCACCGACGGCGATCTCGACCAGCAAGCCGCCCGCGACTTCCTAGACAACGTGAAGAGCCGGAAACGGCCGAATGCCGACGTCGAGGACGGCCATCGTTCCACGACCTTCGCCCACCTGGCGAACATCGCCCTGGCCACCCGCAAGCGGCTCGAATGGGACGCCGTCGCCGAGCGCTTCACCAACTGCGACGAGGCCAACAAACTGCTTCATTACGAGTACCGCAAGCCGTGGACGCTGGGATAGTACCCGAGTGCTCCGGCACACGCGGACTGCGACGGTCTCGGGCGCTTATTTCGTGACCGAGTCCTGGTACGCGCCTTCCACGGAGGTGATTGCCGGCGTCGATTCGGAATCGGACGGGCGCCAGCCGAATCGGGATGCGAGGCCGCTCGAAGGTGTGCTCACGACCACGCGCGACTTGCGTCCGTCGCTGATCACGGTCGAGCGGGGCCCTTCCGCGGGCACTTCACAGACCGGGCTGGTTCCCACGACGCTGGGCACGACGGTTGCGCCCGGGGGACAGCCTTGCACGGTCCCTGCCGGCATCCCGTAGTAGTAGTAATGCTGGTGACAACCCCAAGAGCAAAAGCTCAACCCGCCGGCCAGGATCAAGCCCCGGGCTCTGGGCCCGAGCAAGCAAATCCAACGGGTGTTTCGCATGGCGACCCTCCCGTGTCGGGGCCAGGTTTCGCTGCCAGGTTGGCGGGTTGAGGAATCTCGACCCCGCCACGTGGCGGAAGAACCTGGGCTCAACACCAAAGGAACTGGAAGTGGACGGCGGAATCCGATCCGAAGCCGAAAACCGATCACGAACCGACCGTAAACGTGGAGCAGGCTCGAGAAGTGACCCGGCACCAATCTGGACGTCGGCTGCCAGGCGACCGGACTTTACAGAAATTCGCCAAAACAGCCAATGGCAATATTTTCAGGATGCCAATGCCCGTCGCCTTGCTCCGCTGGTCTCGGCCTCACTTCCCCGCGCCATCTCAACCTGAATGGCAAACCAGGTAAACGTGGCAATGCCCGCCCCGAGCGCCCAGAGATCGAGGTCCTTTTTGAGCAGGGTGTCATAAAGCCCGTGGAGCACCATTGGCACAGCCAGAATCTGGAGGACCGCCAGCGATTAGCTGCTCCAGTCCAGGTCTCCCTGGATGGTTTCCCGCCGCCGCCACG
>JBMFUH010001055.1:0-2508 GCA_049966735.1 Isosphaeraceae bacterium | reverse complement strand
CTGGACTACCTCGGGGAGCGCGTGCGAGCGGTGGCAGAAGCGCAGGTCGGCGTGAGGTGCCGCTCCGCCGGAAGCGTGCGAGTTGATCGTGACGTCGGTGATCTCGGGCGCCTGGAAGACCCGCTCCAGGAACTGCCGGCACGTTTCATTTCCCGGCTCGGTGAAGAGGTCGCGGCTTTGCAGGCGGATCTGCCCCTCACCGGGAAAGCTGATCGCGATGTCCATGGTTCCCCTTGCTCTCCTCTACACAGAAGCATGTTTCGACCATGGCAGATGGCAAATGGCGAATGCGGATGGCGAATGGCAGATGGCGCACCACTCGCGACTCGCGACCCGCCACTCACAACTAGCTTGTGGCGGCTTCCGCCGCGCCGCTGGCCGCCGTGGACGTCGAGGACGCTTGCTTCATTTCGGCCATCGCGTCCTGGACGGCTTCCACCTTCTCCGCCACTTTCTTGGCCATCTCCGAGTAGGATTCGCCAAAGGCCGCACCGGCGCCCGCCAACGCTCCAGAAAGGAGGGGACCGAACTTCTCCTTGAGAATCGGGAAGCTCGCGCCCGCCGCCGCTCCGATGACGAGTCCGGCGGTGAAAAACATCGCTTCTGATCTGGTCACGGGCATCGCGGTCAGGCTCCGGTGCTTGGGATCAAGGCAAGTTCAGGAGATCGCGCCCCCCAATCGTATCGGAGATCGAACCCATTCGTCGAGATCACGCTTGTGCAGGCTCGCCCGACGACTCGGACGCCGTGGCCTCTTGCTTCCGCTTTTTCATCTCGTCGACCATGTCCAGCGCCGCGCGGGCGCCATCCACCAGTCCGTGGACGATCGGGTTGTTCCGGGGAATCGATCGGGCCACCAGAACGGTTGGGAAGACCACCCCGTAGGAAACGGTGTAACAGGTCGTGTACACGAACCGTGAGACAAATCGATTGACCGCCGGAAGAGCCTGGTCGACCTTCGTCCGGGCGTCAACGGCACCCTCCCTGGCAGCCTGCACCGCGTGCTCCATCGCGTCGGCGACCGTTTTCAGAGGATCGGCGGCCTGGGCTTCGACGGAAGCGTTCTCGGACATGGGCATCCCTCATTGAATAGATAAATGAGCAAATACGTGCCAGTGATCACTGCCCGCACAAGCCATCAATCTGAGCCTTAGTACTGGTTGTGAGCTTCAGGAGCGTTACGACCTCACGCGAGGTGTGCAAATCATGTGCCCTGGATAAGAATATCGGGTGAAATCGGCCGGAGATTCAAATAAGAACGGTAACATGCACAAGCTGCCCTGTCAAGTAAAAGACGGTTAATTAGGAGATCCTTGTGGCCGGGTGCTCAAACTCTGAGCCTACCGATCTGATATCGTGCGTGTTTGTGCTGATGATTGTCCGCTTCTTTGCTTCCTGCAAGATCGTTCAGATCTGGTTGGACAGGATGTTGATCACCAGGCCGAGAATAGCCGTCACGTACAGGAACGACAGGATGGCGTGGAAGAGGGTCACCCGGCGCATCGATCGGCTGGCGACCGTCACATCGGAGGTCTGGTAGCACATGGCGATCGTGAAGGAAAAGTAGAGGAAGTCCCAGTAGTCGGGCAGCTCCTCGGTCGGGAAACCGAGCCCTTCCCTCGGGGAGGGCGGGTCATAGGACTCGTCGAGATCATAGTAGAGGTGGGCGTAGTGAAACGCGTAGAACGCGTGGAGCAGCACCCAGGAGAGGAAGATCGCCAGCAGGGAGAAGAACGTATGCAGGCCGGCCTGGAGGCGGTCCCAGTGGGAGGAGATGTCGACCATCAAGGCCACGCTGGCCATGCTCAGGCCGGAGAACACCATCGCGGCGATCAAGGCGTAACGGCTGGTCGGTTCCCGGCCAGCGTAGTAGTTCTTGACCTCGACGGCGCTGATCTGATTGATCCGGTAGGTCAGGAGTGCCAGGAACGACGCGACCGAGACGTCATAGGCCAGCGCGAGTCTCAGGCCCATCTCCAGTGGAGCGGTGGCGAGAAGGATCGTGATCGCCAGCAGCGTGGCGATGGTCACGCGCCCTTTCAGGTCGGAGAGACGAAACAGCAGCTCTTTCGGCGGCTCGGTCATCGGCGTTCCGCAATGCAAGACGGAAAGGAGGCCGGCTCGGGGGCGCCAATGGGAATATCGCTCAGGGTGGCCAGGCCGATCAACACCGCCGCCAGGATACCCACTGCCTCGCCGCGGCTCCAGCGAGGATCGGGAAGGTCGCTCACCTCGTCGGACCTTGCTCCCTTTCTCCTTGAGTTTTTCCCTGAGCCTCTCCTCGCCGAGAACGAGCTTCTGGTTGAGCAAGATCGCCGGCAGACCCGGCCGTAGCACCTTGACGATGCCTCGGAACGCGACTACTGTATAATTATGTTTGTCCCGTGTCGGTCTTTACGCCGACGCGAATGTTTGCCCCGGGGAGCTTTGGCTCCCCGTATTTTTTGATGCGCTCACGCTCATGAACGCGCGAATCTTCATCGATTTCCACAATTTCCTGGATCGTCA
>JBMFUH010001054.1:0-2510 GCA_049966735.1 Isosphaeraceae bacterium | reverse complement strand
GTCGCGGTGGTGGTGCCGTCGCCGGCCACGTCGGAAGTTTTGCTGGCCACCTCCTTGACCATCTTGGCACCCATGTCCTCGTACTTGTCGTCGAGCTCGATCTCCTTGGCCACGGTCACGCCGTCCTTGGTTACCGTCGGCGAGCCGAACGACTTCTGGATGATGACGTTGCGGCCGCGCGGGCCGAGCGTCACCTTGACGGCCCGCGCCAGCTTCGCGATCCCGCGCTGCATGGCCTGGCGAGCGTCCTGATCAAACGCGATCATCTTGGCTGCCATCTGCTGTGAACTCCCAAACCCCATGGGTAAACGTGATCAAGTATTTCAGTCAGAATGTCCGGGCAAATGCTGCTCAACCAAGGACCGCGAGAATGTCTTCCTCGCGCATCAGGAGCACTTTCTTGTCGCCGCCGAGTTTGAACTCCTCGCCGGCGTAGGAGGTGAACAGGACGACGTCGCCGACCTTCACTTGCAGTTCCCGGCGCTTGCCGTCCTTGGTGATGCGTCCCTCTCCCACCGCCAGCACCTTTCCCTTCTGCGGCTTGTCCTTCGCGGTGTCGGGCAGAACGATCCCACCGGCCGTCGTCTCCTTGGCTTCTTCCCGCTCCACGACGACCCGATCGCCCAACGGCTTGAGATTCATCGACCCTGTCTCCCCTTGATGTCGGTCATGACCAGTTCCAGCGCACCGGAACGGAAACGGCTACCCGTTGCTCGACCGCTTCCTGACCGGGCACCCACATAACGTCGTCCCCCTTATGCAAGCTCTGTGCCCAGGGAATCGTGATTCGCAAGTGTCAAGAGACAAGCCATTTGCGCCGATCAGGCTGGAATTCTCACACCGCGAAACCTGCCGATCGCGGCGAGGCAGCCGGCATGTCTGCCATTTCGGCAGTTCCGCTCATCAACGACCTGAGCCTCGGATAGGATTGCAGTCATCAACCAGGAGAGGCCCGTGTTGTGGCGATCCCGGCCCGCCGGGACACCAGACGGCGAGGTCGGAAGACCCGCGCCGCACGAGATCACGCGAACCACCATCACGCAAACCAGCTATCAATCTCGCGGGAAATTCAGGCACGACGAGGCAACGCACAGAGGGGCCCGGGCAAGGGCGAGCTCCGGTCCTTCAGGAGCGACTCGATTGTCGTTTCCTTGAAATAGGTCTCCAGCATCGCTACCGCGTCGTCGAGCCGCTGATGCAGCGAGCAAAGCCGCTGGGAGTGTGCAGCCAGGCGCAAGGGACAATGATGAATCCGCTTGAGCGGGTCGACGGCATTGACCACGTCGTACACCGTCAGTTCGTCCAGCGGGCGGCCCAGGACGTAGCCTCCCCGCAGACCGCGCCTGGCCTCGACCAGCCCGGCCCGACCCAGCGATTGCAGGACCTTCGACAGGTACCCACCCGGAACCTGAGACACGCGGGCTATCTCCTGGGTCGTCATCGGCTGATCGCCCTGACTTCCCAGCACCACCACTGCCCTCAACGCATATTCTGCCGTTTGCGATATCATCCTCACCTCACCCTATCTGGATCTCTAGATCCAGATAATGCATTATCGTCTCTGAGCGAGGCGATTACCAGTGCAAAATCTGGCATGCCGGTTCATTGGCTGGGAAATTGACGCGGACCAATCCGCCTGGACCGCGTGTCTCCCAAGACTGGCCAGTGCTCGTCAGGAAGCTCACATGCCATCGGCGCGGCCCGCCGCGCGAAGCAAGAGCTGGCGCGCGTTTCCTTGTGCCAGTGCCGAGGCAACCTCGGCGGGATAGGTCGCCGCCAGCCACTCGATCACTTCAGCCGCGCTGGCAAGCTGTGACACCCCCTGATCCAGCTCGAGGAACCGGCTGCCGATGCCGATGCCTGCGTAACCTTCTCGGCCCTGAAAGGGGACCGCGGCCATCGCTTCGATCTGCTCGCGCAGCGCCTCCGTGCTCGGCACAAAAGGAGGGCCCACGCTCAATCCGACGAGACCGCCCAGCGCGCGCAGCCGGGTTACGTTGTCGTGGAAGGTCCTCGAACCGTCCATGCCTCCGCGGGAACGGACCAGAGGAACACGCTCGCACCGCTGGGGTTCGGCTTCGAACCAGGAGAGCACCTCGGCGGTACTCCGCTCGCTCAAGCCCGCCAGGTCCACGACGGGGCGCGGGCGCGGCACATCCGACGGTAGTGCCAGCTCGGCCAGGAGTTCCAGAGCGGAGCGCCCCAGCTCGGTCAGACCTCGATCGTCTCCGGGAACCGAAGCGCCGGCAAGCTGGCTCGATGCGCTGGCGACGAGCTGGAACACGCGCACGCCCCGGTCAAACAAAGTGCGAATCCGGTCCAGCTCGCTTGCGTCGCGGACCAGGTAATCGAGCCCTTCGATGCCCAGCATTCCCCAGCAGATGGCGTCGTTCTCGGGTTCGGCGAGCCAGCGGGCGACATCGTCGGGACCGTGGAGCATCCGGCCGGAAAACTCGGCCTCGTAGCGGACGATCAGCTCCCCGACCGTACGCCAGGGATCGGCCTGAGCG
>JBMFUH010001053.1:0-2510 GCA_049966735.1 Isosphaeraceae bacterium | reverse complement strand
CGTTCTGCTTGACCTTGACCAGGATGTCGTCGGGGACGTTGCGGGGCGACGGGCAGAGGGCAAAGGCGCTCGAGTGGCTGGCGATCACAGGCGCCCGGGAAACGCGCAACACGTCGGCCATGGTCGCCGGTGAGACATGGGAGATATCGACCAGCATGCCCAGCCGGTTCATCTCCTTGACCACCCGCTCGCCGAAGGGCGTCAGACCGTCGTGCCTCGGCGTGTCGGTGGCGGCGTCGACCCAGTCGAGGGTCTTGTTGTGCGTCAACGTCATGTAACGCGCACCCTGCCGGTAAAAGGCGCGAAGCTGAGCGAGGCTGTGCTCGATGGCCACGCCCCCCTCGATGCCGATCAGCGAGGCGATCTTGCCCGACTTGACGATCCGCTCGACGTCGTCGGCCGACAGGGCAAGTTCCAGGTCGTTCGGGTATTTCTCGATCAGGCGATGGACCAGGTCGATCTGCTCCGTGACCGTTCGCGCGGGGTTGGCGTGCTCGCTGGGGATGTAGACCGACCAGAACTGTGCTTTCACCCCTCCCTCGCGGAGCCTGGGGATGTCTGTCTGGCCGGAGCTCAGCCGTTTCGAGAGATCAAACCGGGAGAGCGTCATGTCTCCCAGGGAACGGAGCCGCCAGGGAAGGTCGTTATGGCCGTCCCAAAGCATTCCCGCGGCGTGGACCTTCCTGGCCCGCTCGGAGACTGGTGACGGCTTCTCGCCGTCGTGGGCCGCGACCGGAGTTCCGGGCAGCATCACCAAGAGACCGATCAGCAAAACCGTTCGGCAAATCTTCGCCATGACATGGTACTCCGCGATCTTGAGAGCGTTCTGGGCGGATCTCCATTCTGGAGCGGTGGCGGCGCGGCGACAATGACTTTTCTCTGAATTCCTTCCCGGCGATGGGATAAGATGACATGAGGTGAACGATGGCCTCGACGGGCCCAACACGCGAATCAGGCTGGCCGGAGGACGGGAATGAACGCGACAGGCAAACCCTCTGGGCATGAAGAGACGATGGGTGAGTTTCCTGAGTCGTCATCGGCTGATCGCGCTCGTCAGGGTGTCCCTGGTTACGAGGGGCTCCCTTTGCTCTCCTTGCTGGCGGCGGGAACGTTCAGCTTCGTCGTTCTGACGATGAACCCCGTCCTGGTGGTTCCGATGTTTGCGTTTCCCGTCGCGGCGGTTCTCATCGCACCGTCGGCGCTGGAGATTGGCGGGGCCTGGCAGGGTTGGCTTGCGTTCATCGTGATGGCCGCCGGTTCTTTCTGTTTGCACTGGTGGGCTTTCACCCGTGCTCGGTCCATCTGGGACTAAAGGGAATTGACGATCGCTCTATCCGGGCCGCCACCAGATCGATTACACTCACGGATCTCGCAACCGGCATCGTGGGCCGGAGATTTCCTTGTCGTCCAGAAGCTGAGGTTTACCGTGGCTCTCCGTCCCCGCAAGAACAAGTCGCGCAAGCAGAAGTTTCATCGTTGTCCCCGTTGCGGCGGCCAGGTCCGCAAGCGCTCGTTCCGCTGCAAGAAGTGCGCGGAGGCCCAGCGCTAAGCCGTCGGCCCCCTGGTGCCCGATTTCCACCTTCGAGAGTAGGTGCACGTTCATGAGCAGGTTGCTGCTGGCTGTCGTGTTTCTCGGTTGCGGGACAGCGGCCGGTTTTAGTGCTGGTGCGGACACACCGGCCGAGACGGTTCCCGAGGCCGTCAGGTCGATCACGGCGCGGGAGATCGGCGGGCACCTGCGATTTCTGGCGTCGGACCTGATGAGGGGGCGCGACACGACGTCGCCGGAGATCCGTCTGGCCAGCGAGTACCTGGCCGCCCATCTCTTCGCCGCCGGCGCCGAGCCGATGGGCGACCGCGACGGCCATGGCGCCAGTTATTTCCAGGCCTTTCCCCTGGAAGTGCTCACGCCTCTGGCCGAGGGGACCGACTTGACCCTGATTCTCGACGGTCGCGGTTCGCGCCAGGAGGTTCCCTGCAAGCTGGGAGGCGAGTTGATCGTCCGCCCTCGCGGACTGGTTCCCGGCGAGATCGAGGCCCCGGTCGTCTTCGCGGGCTACGGTCGGGTCAATTCCCGGCAGAAGATCGACGACTACGACCAGCTTGACGTCCGCGACCACTATGTTCTGGTCTATGACGGATCTCCCGAGGAATCCAAGACTCAGCCCGTGCACCCGGCGGAACGACCACTTTTCAGCTCGCTGCCCAAGGTGCCGGCGGCTCAAGAGCGCGGGGCGCTCGGCTTGATCGTCATCCAGCCTCCAGGCCGCAAGACACCCGCTCCGAAAGTGCCCTGGAGCGCCGGGAATCTGGGTTTCGGCCGACCTGGCCTCACCCTGGGTTCGCCTCGAGCATCCTTGCCCGTGCTCTACCTGGCCGATCCGGTTCGCGACCTGCTGGCAAGCAGCCTCGGTTTGACGGCCGACAGCAAGCCACATGCCCTCGACGGCACAGGCGTTCGCGCCCGCTTCCGCTTCGCCGCCCGCAAAGAGCCCAAGAGCGAGCGCAAC
>JBMFUH010001052.1:0-2515 GCA_049966735.1 Isosphaeraceae bacterium | reverse complement strand
GTCAATATCATAAATATAAATCGAATGGCCGATCACCGCAATGGGCCGGAGGCGACAGTAGTAAGCGTACGCCTCGCGCGGCACCCACATCCATGCTCCGTTCCCGTCGGGCGACAGAAAGGGAACCCGAATGAGGTAGTTGGCGCTCACGGCATGCAGGCCCGGAACGGGACCGAGCTCAGCGCGGGCCGCCTTACGGTACGACTCAACTCCGAAGGGTGGAAGTTCGTACTTGATCCCCAGCACTTCGGGGAGCATGGATCCAAAATACGCGAGCTGAATCGTGCGCCCGGGGGCGTTTTCGTCCAGCCAGTCCTTCAGGCCCACGAGTCCCTGGCCCCAGTCGATGTTGCTGTCGGCAAGGTGCTCGAGCCCATGCTCCGGACCACCGACCGCCTCGTTGAAGTAGGTCAGGAAGTACGGGTAGACCGAGACGACGTTCACCGCGGTCCAGATCATGACGCCCGCGAAAGCGACGGACCAGAGCCGGCGGCTGGCGGCGAGGAAAGGCCCGAGCCGCCCTGTCAAGATGAATAGATACGGATAAACGGGCAGGGCGTAGCGCCCGAAGTTGATCCCGGTTTGGGAACTGACGCCGATGAAGAGCGCAAGCGCGGGAACGACAAGGCAGGCCTCGTCGATCAGGTCGGCGCGGTACGCTTTCCGCCTTATGGCGAGCATGGCGGCGATGAGCATGGCGGCGATCATCCCGACCGGCGTTTTGACGGCCAGGTAATAGAGGTAATAGTAATACCAGCCGTCGCCTTGCGTTACCTCACCGCGCAGGTATTTGTAATATCCTCCACTGTCAATATCGTACATCTGGTCGTCGAACCCGAGCAGGTAATCCTGGGGAAACGGCATCGGCAGCCGCGCGACGGCGGACCCGCGGAACCGATTTCCGGGCGGCTTGTACTGGTCGGGACCCATCGGCTTTCGCCCCGTCAGCAGCCGGCTCTTGAACTGGAAGGACCCCAAAGTCCGGCCCGTGCCTTCGAAGAGGTAGACGCTGTTCAGAACGTAAAGCGAGACGGCGCAGACAACGGCCGCGTGAGCGAGCAGCCGCCTGAGCGGGACCGTCTTCCCATCAGCCCTGAGCCTGCCGGTGCCAGCCGCCAGCACGGCGAGCACGATCCACACTGGCGGCAAAAGCGCCAGCGAAAACTTGGTCGCCTCCGCCAGTCCCAGCAGGCCCCCGCACACAAGCGCCCATTCGAGGCTTGGGTCCTTGAGGTAGCGCCAGAAGCCGTATCCGGCCGCCAGGCCGACCACGGTCGCGCCCAGGTCCATTGTCACAAGCCCGCCGTGGGCCAGGAGCTCGGGACAGAATGCCCAGAGGCACAGGCTGACCAGCCCGCCCGAATCGCCGAAGAGCTCGCGCGACCACCGGAAGACGAGGTAGCCCCCGAGCACCGAGATGGCCAGGACGACGCGCCTGCACATGACGTAGATGGCCATGTAATGCTCCTTATTCAGGAGCATGAAGTCCCGGCTCATTTCGGTCGGGTGGAAGTCCGGCTTTGAGTCGTAACGGCGATAGTCGGTGGGGACTCGCGCGGCCACGGCCGGCAGCGCGAAGGCAAGCTTGATCAAGGGCGGATTATGGTGATAGCACCAGAACTCCCCGTAATGCCAATAGCTGATCCCGGCAGGCAAATGACAAACTTCGTCGATGGTTACAGAGTTGCGCGGCAGGCTGAAGCCAATGAGCAGCGCATGGATGGACAGAAGACAGGCCGCGGCGGCATTGCTCCACAAGCGGCCGGAGGGCGCGCCCGAACCGCGACCGCCCATGGTGTCCGCTCTTTGGTCAGTCTTCATCGCCTTCTCACTCTCGGGTCAGTCTCCGAGCCCCGCGCTGGGCCACTGCCGTCGAAGTTCGCCCTTGAAAACTCGTTCCCACGCTCCGCGTGGGAATGCATTCTTCGACGCTCCGCGTCGTTTCCGAGCCTGGCACGGCGGGACGCGGCGCGTCCTGGACGACACTCCCACGGGGACCGTGGGAGCGAGTAAACCGCTAATCCTAACTCGTGGCTGATGCCGGACGGCCGCCCTTCGATCGGCCCATCCGCTTGTGCACAACGAGTGCCGCGGCCGCCATCAGCAGAACCAGAGCGCTCAGCGAGAGGGCCCACCGCAGCGCCGCGGTTTTCCTCTTGTCGGGTGGCACGTACACCTCGTTGAACTTCGCCAGCTTTCTGGTTCCACCGTTGCTGTCCACCACGTAGACAGTCTGATCGGTCTCGTCCGCCAGCAAGTCGCCGTCCTCAAGGCCAAGCGCCTTGAGCGTGAACGTGTCCGCGGGGATCGGCTTGTTGAGCGAGCATTCCTTCAATTCGGCGATTCGCAGGTAGGACCTGAGGCCGCCTAGGTCCCTGTCGTACGCAGCCTCCTCGACGAGTGCGGGCACGAAGATCCCCCCCACCTCCCTCCACCGCCAATCGGTGGTGTTCGATGTAAACCCCCTGCCCCCGCTCTCCATGGCCACGGCCAGACTGACGGGGTTGAAGCCGGC
>JBMFUH010001051.1:0-2517 GCA_049966735.1 Isosphaeraceae bacterium | reverse complement strand
TGAATCGCCAAGGCCAAGGGGAGGTCGCAGGACAATTCTCGGACGCTCTCCTAGGTGGATCCTAGTGCCACGCCGCCGTTGTAGATTTGTAAGTGCTTACACACGAGGGAGATCCGAATAGGAACTGTCGAAAACCAGTTAGATCCAATACCGTTGAAATAGGCGCAAATCACGGCCTCCTGTAAACTTGGGTTCCCTGAGGACCCAGGTTGCATGGAGGCTATGATTCTCATGTCATAAGAACAGTGCACGTTGCCGCCCGATGAATCGGGCCGGACTTTGGATCGATTGGCAGGACTCGAACAGATTATCCCGCCTGAGGCTGTTCGCCAGGCCCTCGTCGCCACAGGGCGAATCAATCAACGACAGTGCAAACTCACTCATGAGATAATCCGTTGGGTGGTCTTGGCAATGGGAATACTGATCGAGTTGCCGATCCGCCAAGTCTTCAAATATGCACGTAGACTCCGCATGGGCGAGGAATCACCGCATCGATCGAGCTTGTGCGTGGCACGGCAACGCCTGGGTATCGCCCCGGTTCGCCACCTCTTTGAGGAGATCGTTCGTCCGCTGGCCCGGCCTGAGACGCCTGGGGCTTTCTACCGCGGACTTCGACTCATGGGGCTCGACAGGACCGTCTACGACGTCCCCGATTCCGAGGCCAATGCCGCCGCCTTCAGTCGATCCTCAGCCGGGCCGCGCGGTGATGGGGCCTTCCCTCAAGTCCGCAAGTCGAGTCTGGTCGAGTTGGGGACCCACGCCGAAATCGCTTTCGTGGCGCGGTCCACTTTTCATGGCGAGCAGTCCATGGTCGGCGGCTTGCTCCGCCACCTGACTGCCGAGATGCTCTTGCTGTGGGACCGCGGTTTTTTCAGCTATCAGCTCTGCAAAGACGTGACGTCGCGGGATGTGAAGATCCTGACGCGAGTGAAAAGCGGGTCGATCCTCGAGCCAATCCGAAACCTGGCAGACGGTTCGTACCTGGTTAACATCTATCCGTCGGCGTACCACCGGCAGAAGGATCGTGATGGGCGTCTCGTCCGTGTCATCCGCTATACGCTGGATGATCCGCAACGGGTCGGTCACGGTGAAGTCCATGTGCTAATCACCACCCTCTTCGACGAGACATCTTACCATGCCGAAGAATTGATCATGCTCTATTATGAGAGATGGGAACACGAGCTGGTTTACGACGAGCAGAAGACCCACCAAGACCCACCGCGACCGACCAAGCCGACTCACCTGCGCAGCGAGACGCCAGCGGGGGTGATTCAAGAGATCTATGCCCTGTCGTTGGGGCATTTCGTAACCCGCGCACTCATGACCGAGGCTGCCGCAACCGTCGGGCTGGACCCAGATCGGCTCTCGTTCCTGGGGTGTTTTCAGATCCTGAAGTGCCGCCTGCCAGAGTGCAATAGCTCGGCGCCCGAGGCTTTCCACCAGTGGTATCAAGCTGTGTTGTGGGAGATGCAGAAAGAGCGTACCGATGACGAAGTACGGCGGAACCGGATAAATCCACGGGTCATCAAACGCAAGATGTCGAAATGGAAGAAGAAGAGAGCCAAAGACCGCCGCATCCCGCCCTTGAAGCAAACCTATAGAGAAACAGTAGTTGTGCTTCGTTAAACGGTATTGCCGTTAGATCGGTTTCGGATCCTCTCGTGGAGGCAAGACCGCTAAACTGGAGGGCGTACAATTCATGGCGATTGCCAAGAGGGAGGTGGCATCCCGGTTGCTCGACGCAACCGGGTTGCGCTCCCTGCTTCTTCGTCTGGGATCTTGGAACGGAATCCTCACGCTGAACTACCACCGCGTGGGCGATGCCTCGGCGTCTCCCTTCGATCCCGAGTTGTTCAGTGCCACCGCTGAAGGCTTCGACCAGCAGGTTCGCTTCCTCAAGGCCTGGTGCGATCTCATCGTTCCTGACGACCTGGAAACGGCCCGGCGCCGGCGACGAGGCCGGTTCGCGCTCGTCACCTTCGATGATGGCTACATCGACAGCTTCACCGACGCGTTGCCGGTCCTGAGGGCCCACGGCGCGCGCGCCACGTTCTTCCTGGCCACCGGATTGCTCGACCGGCCGCGAGTCCCGTGGTGGGATGAGATCGCCTGGATGACCCGGGTGAGTGCTCCCACGACGATCCCCGCCGGGCCCTGGCTACAGAGGCCAGTTGAACTCGACCCGGCGGGACACGACCAGGTCCTGCTGGAACTCAACCGGGTTTATCAACGGCTTCCATCCGCTTCGCGCGGCGCCTACCTCGACTTCCTGGGCGAGGCCACGGGGCGAGGGCGTTGCGGCGTGCAGCCGGCACAGGGCCTCTGGATGACCTGGGACATGGTTCGGCAACTCCGGTCGGCAGGGATGGCGCTGGGCGGCCATACTCACGAGCACGTCATGCTCAGCGAACACGCGCCGGGGCGGCAGTGGCAGGAACTGGAGACCTGCCTGCGGCGCATCGAGGAGGAGGTCGGTGTGCGGCCGGACGCAATCAGCTATCCTTACGGCTCACCCTG
>JBMFUH010001050.1:0-2518 GCA_049966735.1 Isosphaeraceae bacterium | reverse complement strand
GAATCGCCAAGGCCAAGGGGAGGTCGCAGGACAATTCTCGGACGCTCTCCTAGCATCTGGCATCTGGCATCTGGCATCTGGCATCTGGCATCTGACATTTGCCATCTGGAATCTGGAATCCGGCCTTCACCGGGCCGTACGACTGGTCTGGTCCAAAGCTGGGAAATCGAGTCTAATCGAACATGGAAGCCCACATCACAAACCTACTTTACCTGAGGAGCTTTTCCCCGTGGATGCCGATCTCAAGCGGACCGCGAAGGGTGTGATCGACCGGATCCTCCATTTACGAGACTCTCTTTGACTTCGGCGAAAAGCAAGCGCGCCGCGATAGTCTCGACCGGGACATGGAAAGCCCCACGTTCTGGAACGACCAGGAAAAGGCCAAGGCGACCATCGCCGAGCTGAAGTCGCTCAACTCCGTGCTCAAGCCGTTCGAGGAGCTGGTCAAGCAGGCCGACGACCTGTCAGCCTCGATCGAGCTGGCCGACGAAGCCGAGAGCGACGAGTTTGACGACGAGATCAAGGACGCGATCAAGCGGGCCGAGGACGACTTCGCCGCGTTCGAGCTGCGGTCGATGCTCGGCGGGCCCAACGATCATTGCAACGCCTTCGTCACCATCCACGCCGGCGCGGGGGGAACCGAAGCCTGCGACTGGGCCGAGATGCTCCTGCGCATGTACATGATGTGGGCGGAGTCGAAGAAGTTCGCCGTCCAGATCACCGATCGTGAGGAAGGGGGCGCGGCGGGCATCGCCGAGGCGACCATCCATATCAAGGGGGAATATGCCTACGGCAACCTCCGCGGCGAGACCGGCGTCCACCGGCTGGTCCGGATCAGCCCGTTTGACTCGGCCGCCCGGCGGCACACGTCGTTCGCCTCGGTCGACGTCCTCCCCGAGGTCGACGAGACTATCGACATCGTCCTCAGGGACGACGACCTGAAACGCGACGTCTTCCGCTCCGGTGGGCCCGGCGGCCAGCACCAGAACAAGACCGAGTCGGGCGTGCGCTACACGCACCTTCCCACGGGCATTGCCGCCGAGTCACGCAGCGAACGCTCTCAGCACAAGAACGACGCCAACGCCCTGGCACTGCTCAAGGCCAAGCTCATCCGCATGGAGGAAGAGAAACGCGAGGCCGAGTACGCCAAGAAGTACGACGAGAAGGGAGACGTGAGCTTCGGCAACCAGATCCGCTCGTACGTCCTTCAGCCGTACCAGATCGTCAAGGACCTGCGGACCGGCTTCGAGGTCGGCAACCCCCGCGCCGTGCTCGATGGCGACCTCGACGGCTTCATCGACTCCTACCTCCGCATGAAGCTGGCCAAGGGCTCGGTCGACCTGGCCAGGACATGAGAATGCCAGATGCCAGATGCCGAATGCCGAATGCCGAATGGGGAACGGAAATGCGGGATGCGGAACGGGGAACGGGGAATGAGGACCGGCGGAATCCAATTGCGAATTCCGAATTCCGAGTTCCGCATTCCGCATTTGGAGCGTGGGAACAAAGCGACGATCAGATCGTGATTCACGGCGCGAACGGCCGGCTCGACTTCGTGCGGGTGGGCGAGAGCTGGACGCACGATTTGAGGCTGTTGACAACCGGCTGGGTCCTCCCCGCGGACGGCCCGGCGATCATCGCCTCCTCGGTCGAGATCGACCCTGACCGCGACGAACCGACCCGGATCGTCAGCCCCGTCTACCAGGAAATCCAGCGCCACGAGTTCAGTGGCGAGCAAGTCCGCGGGCAGTGTGCCCTTTTGACTGGCCGGGTCTTCAAGCACATCTTCTCCGCGGCGCTCACGCTGGCTGACGATGCGAACGAACCGGCCTTCACGGTGCTGGAGATCGACGTCGCCGACCGCTGCCGCGAGCCCGTCGAGTCGTTGGCGGCGACCTACCTGGTCCGGCTCGGCTCCAACGAGGTGGTCGAGGCCGGTCCACACGCCATCACCTGGAGCGGTGGAGCCATCGGAACCGCCCGTCTCGAACTGCGCTGCGATCCGCCCGGCCGCCTTGCCCTGGCCGAGGCCGGCAGGCAGGCAACCCGCGTCCAGGCGCTGGCCGACATCAATCCTGGCGACTTCACCCACCGCCTGCGCTATCGCTGGCGCTGGACCGTCGCCAGTGATGCGGGTCCGGAAATCACCCGGTAAACCGCATAGCGCCCCTCGGTGTGGAGTTCCTTGAGCTCACATCCGGCACGGTCTATCAGTGCGATCACATACCCGGTGCCTTGCCGCCTGGCCAGCTCAGCCAGCTTGGCATCACCCATCGTATCATATCGAGCCTCGAGCCGGTGTCGACCGGCCACGTATTGCCGGACGAACTCGGCGGGCGGCACGTGAAGATTGACGTGATCCTGGAAGCGGGCAAACCAGTCGGCCAGCCCGGCGGCATGATACGGACTGCCCGAGCGGTTGAACGCCAGGCTGCGGCGGGACCAGAGCCGGAAGGTCTTGGGGCCCGGCGGACCGATGAACCGGGCGTCGGCCGGCGTGTGCTCGCGACACCAGACC
>JBMFUH010001049.1:0-2525 GCA_049966735.1 Isosphaeraceae bacterium | reverse complement strand
AGCGGTCGCGGCGGTAGTTCTCTTCGGGAATCGTTCGAGCGAAGTTCTTCATGATCGCCCAGGAGGCGTAGGTGCTGAACTTGTTGCCTCGCGAGTAATCGAACTTCTCGACGGCGCGGATCAGGCTCATGTTGCCGTCGGAGACCAGCTCGAAAAAGTTGTTCGACGGTCCGACGTGCCGCTTGGCGATCGAGACGACCAGCCGGAGGTTGGCCCGGATGATCTGGTTCTTCACAGCCAGCGCTTCCTCCTGCAACTGCTCGATGCGGTCCAGCTCGGACGTCTTCGCCCGGGACGGCTCCAGGGCCTCGCGCAGCTTGTGGGCCTTGCTCTTCAAGTAGTTCATCTGGCGGAACAGGTGCATCTCCTGCTCGCGGTCCAGAAGCGGTACCTCGTAGAGGCTGGCCAGGTAGGGAGGCAAGCCTTTGGGCGCCTTGGGTCTGCGCGGGGCCTTGCCGTTGGCCGGCGGGGGCATGGGGGCCATGATCTCGGCTTCGGCCGCTGGGTCGTCGAAGCTGGGATTGGGAATAAACTCGAGCTTGGTCTCGAGAATCCTCCCGGCGCGGACCTCGTTGATCAGCCGGTAGATGCTGGACCTGGTGCGCTGAAACTGGGCAGACAGCACATCCACGGACACACCCATGCGGTGCCGGAGGTAGATTTGTCCTTTGGCCTCGTCGTCCAGCGGGGACACGGCGGGCGCGAAGATGGCCCGGTCGGGATGCTCCCGGTCGTAAGTCTTCAAGGTCAATCGGACGGTTTCAGTTGAGCGTGCCATCTTGCGTGCGATCCTCCGCGCCACCTCGACCAGGCCCACCTGTCCCGGACGATAAAGCGCCATGCGACGGGCGCGGCGGACGATCTCGTCACGCTCCGCGTCGGTCAATTGCCGAAATCGTGAACCTCGTTCGACCTGGTCGCGATGCTTGGCGACAAAACGCTCCAGGCTGGATTGCAGAAAACCGACCTTGGTCCGCCCTCCCATCACGAACCGGCGTGCCACCAGCCCTTGCCGCCGCCAGCGAGTCACCGTCCGGGTGGAGACGTTGTACTGCTGGCCCACTTCCGCGACCGTCAGAACCGGTTCGCTCACCTGCTCCACAGCCTGACGAACCGTCGACGACAGATCTTCCACGAACAACCGCAAATCATGCTGAACGTCTGAACCCTCGAGCACGAGGGCCGACCAGCCATCGGGACGATAACCCGTGATCCGATAGCAAAGATACTCATAGGGATACTGCTTGGACGGCTCGATCTCCCCGAGCAACTGCTCCGCGCGCTCGACTTGCTGGAGCCGGCGGTCCTTGGGCGCGTACCGGGTCTGCTGATCCTTCAACTGTTTCATCGCGGGATGACGATACGTCCTCGACATCCTCGACCTCCATCCTTCGCGCCCCCTGTCAGCCCTGAACCTCATTTATTCGGCTGTCAAAGTCGCATATTTTCCGCCAATCCAGTCGAAGTTGTGACCCGCGGGGCGACGACCTTAGCGCTGTTTCATCCTGAGACGCGATCCACGGCACGTGGTCTGGTGGTTCTACGACAATAGTTCGCAGTTGGGTCGATGCCAACGGGACCATCGCGTCGCCTTTCCTAACTACTTGATGCACTGAGTGCCAGAAGGGTTCCCCAGAATCCAAGACGACTTGATCAACGGACCCGGAACGGACTGGCAAAACGCTCTTCATGAATGATCTCATCATCTCCCACTCAACTAGAGGAACGTAAAAAACTGCCTCTCGGGACGAATAATTTCCAAATTCCGTGCCGACCGCCAAAATTTATCGGCCGACCCGGCAAGTAGCCCGCAATCCCCGTCCAGGCGAATCCCGATATCCGTCATGAGCCAGCCTTTACTACAGCAAAACCCGATTAGAACACCTGTTTCAAACAGACGTTTAAGGCCGCCCGATTGTTCGCAAGATTTTCCGGGGCCTTCCCAGAATCGAGAAAAGAGATCCAAAAATTCCCAGTCTTGATCATTCCAGACCCACTTCGAGCACGGAGATTGGGTGAATGCATTCAGCTTTTGAATCTGGCAGTCCGATTGAATCTGGCAGTCCGATTACCAAAATTGACAGGCCGTTCTTGGTCCCGATAATGCGGCCAGGCTGGCAGGGAAGCTGAAACACCATTCATTCACGAGGGGAGCGGCGCATGGAGGGAGGTTGTGTGCAAGCCAGCAGGCGGTACATCCTGCACATTCTGTTGATTTTTCTCAACTTGCCCTGGATGGCCAGTCCGGCAGCAGGTGAAGAGGGCTCCATCGAGCTGCGCGAACGGCTGACGCCAGGAAACTGCACCCACGTGCGGATCGAGCTCAAGGCGGAAGGGTTGTTCCGGCCGGGATTGCCCCCTGATGCGCTGACGGCCGAGGCGAAGATGCCCAAACCGCTGGCACTGAACATCCAGTCTCGCCTGCTCTACGCGGAGCGCCTGCTGCAACCAGAACAGGCAGGGGGAGCCGGTTCTGCTGCCAAGAAGCCCCCCGCCAAAGCCGTGCGCTGGGTCACCCAGGCCGC
>JBMFUH010001048.1:0-2529 GCA_049966735.1 Isosphaeraceae bacterium | reverse complement strand
CGCGGCCCAGTCCACCGCATCGATGAGCAGCGCGGACGTTCTTCAATTGCTGGAGAGCGCACACGCGGGGCTGCTGGATTTCTATTGCGAGTACGAAGGGATGGAGACCCTCCTGCAGAAGGCGGCTGTGGACTCCCTGCCGCCAGGCAGCGAGGGGGTGTCGGAGCGCTATTCCGGTCAATTTCTCTACAAGAAATTCGACGACAGAATGGCGACGATCTTCCACCGCAACGTGGGCTGGAAGGACAAGCCGCAGTCTGGGATTCGGGAGGAGATCATTCTCTCGGACGGGAAGAAGTGCGAGCTGTACAGCCGTTCCGAAGACTCTTCCACTGGGGGAAGCTCGGTCGGGCGCACCGGCCTCTCGGACCTCAACGCGATGGGTTCGTACGGCAGGATCTACCTGTTCGGGACCCTTCGGGACTATCTGCGGTACTCCGACAAAGCTCTCGTTGCGGAGGGGCGCGAAAAGGTCGACGGCGCTGAATGCGAGCGCTACGCGATCGTGATGGGCAAAGCGCCGCCGTACGACATCAAATCACCCGACGTGATGATCGAGCGATTCTGGGTCGACTTCGCGCGGGGCGGTCACGTGCTCAAGTGGGATTGGGTTAACCGAGCACACTTGATGGCGCGTACGTCGCGGATCGTCCTGGAGCGCGTCGGGAAAGGCGCGGGAGGGGACATCTGGATGCCGGTTTCGGGGACGTACGAGGCTATCGACTACGTGAGCGGCAAGGTCGCCGTGCGCCAAACCTACCACGTCTTGATGGAATCAGTCCGAGTGAACAAGGGGGTCGAGCGGTCCCGTTTTGCGATCAAGTACCGCCAGGGGGACAGGATCACGGACACAGTAAAGAAGACGGTGCGGCAGTTCGGCCAGGACATACGGCCCCCGTCGGAGACCATCGCCCAGGCCCAGGAAAGGCTGGAGGAAACGCTCCGCAAGGCCGAGGCCGACAAGTCGGAGCTGCGCGCCCGCTCATGGTCCCGCGGGGGCTCGATCGATTGGAGCCTGTGGGGCCCTCTGGCCGGTTTTGTCATTGCCACCCCGGCGTTGGCGATTCTCTGGATCAAAAGGAGGCGAGAGCGCGCATGAGTTTACCAGTTCTCGGCCGCGTCATGGAGCGGCGCGCCGTCCTGTTCGCGGCCTTGCTTTCCGCGCTCTCCTGGAGGGGAGCGCGCACGGATGAGCCCGCGTTCCGGCAGCCGGACTGCGGCGAGAAGTCCCTTTTCGCCGAGCTTCGCCTGTGCGGCATTGATGCGTCGCTCCAGAGGGTGACGGCCGAGCTGCCGCCAGCGCGGGAACGGGGGCACTCGATGGCCGACGTGCAGGCGGCCGCGGCGCGCCTCGGGCTGGTCCTCGAGGGCTTCCGCGCCACGAAAAGGGACGTTCCCTTCCGTCATCCCGTGATCGCGCTCATCCCGGGAAGGGGCGAAAGCCCCGGGCACTACCTTGTCATGGCTCCGGTGGGAGAGACCGGGAAGGTCGTGCAACTGATCGACCCGCCCCTCGCCCCGCGGGTTCTGGACTACGAGGCTTTCTTTCAGTCGTTTGACAGCATCCCGATCCTCTCTCCCGCCGATCGATGGCGCGCTCGTCTGCTCGTCCTGTTGATCCCCGGACTTCTCCTGGGTCTGGCGGCGTTTCTCGTACTCAAGAAGGCGGCGCCAGGCCGTGCCATCCACGCGGCCAATGCGCTCCCAAGGCCGTGGTAACGCCTCGGATTCGGGGACGATCAGAGACGGCGCAACAACGCGTTCCCGGGGCCCGCTGGGATAGGAGCCCGCGATTCGTCCTGGAGTGCGGCCGGCGATCGATGGTACAATCCACCGTCAGCCTTTCACCAGCGCGCTCCGGACCCGCTTTTCTGGCGAGAATCGCACCCATGGCCTCGACGCATACCGAAGCTGCCCATCGCCTGGATCGTCCCGCCAACCGGCTGGCCGGGGAGACCAGCCCCTACCTGCTCCAGCACGCGCACAATCCCGTTGACTGGTATCCGTGGGGGCCGGAGGCGCTCGAGCGAGCCCGTCGCGAGAACCGGCCGATCTTCCTGTCGATCGGCTACTCGGCCTGCCACTGGTGCCACGTGATGGAGCGCGAGAGCTTCGAGAACGAGGACATCGCGCGGCTGATGAACGAGCACTTCGTCAACATCAAGGTCGATCGCGAGGAACGCCCGGATCTCGATCAGATTTACATGAACGCCGTCCAGGCGATGACCGGTCACGGCGGCTGGCCGATGTCGGTCTTCCTGACCCCCACGCTTCAGCCCTTCTTCGGCGGGACCTATTTTCCGCCTGATGATTCGCGAGGCATGGCGGGCTTTCCCCGCGTGCTCCTGAGCGTGCATCGTGCCTGGGAAGAGCGGCGCGATGAGATCGAAGCCGGTGCCGCGCGGATGACCGAACAGCTCCGAGCGATGGGGGGAATCGGCGGAACGAGTGAAGGCGCGCTCGAGCCGCGACTGCTCGATCAGGCCGCCCGGGTCCTCCTCAGCCATTTCGACTCGCGGAACGGCGGCT
>JBMFUH010001047.1:0-2529 GCA_049966735.1 Isosphaeraceae bacterium | reverse complement strand
GGCTTGACATGCTACCACCAGCCTCGGCCGGCGCGAACCGCGTCTTACACCCGGCGACGACGAATCCTCGATTCCGGCATTACATTTCTCGGAGTTATGCGTTATGTATTGCCCGTAACTGCGCCTCCAAGGGATTGGGGACCGGGTTTGCATGGATGGGCTGATGCGAAGATACTGGGGCATTCTCTCGCTGCTTGTCGCGCTGGGCGCGGGATGTGAGTCTCGCGGGCCGGTCGAGTCGCTTCCAGGGGCGTCGGCCACGCTCGAGGCCGCGGGCCGTCGGCTTGGACAGTCCGTCTCCGAAGCTCGGCTGACAGTCGCGGCCAGTCGCTCCGGGACGCTGCTTCCTCTTCTGAATGTTCGCGAACGAGACGCCCTGGGCCGGGGCTACCTGCGGTTTCACACGTCGGTGCCGGTTGTCGTCGAGGTCGCCGCACCCGCCTCCTCGATCCCTTTCTGGCTGGCCGATCAGCATTTCGAGTCGCTGGAGATCGGTCTCGCCAACGCCGATGCTCGCTGGAAACTCTTCCGCAAGACGTTTGTTCCGGGGTGGATCGGCCTGGGAGTCAACGGTCTGGACCGTACTCCCAGGGCACATTACGTGGTCTTCCTGCACGCCCCGCCGGGACGCCCGCCCCTGTCTCATGATTCCATCAAGCTGGCACCGGACGATTCCGGTGTCTGGTCGCTGGTCGACGCCCATCCCGGTGTGAGCGCGGCGAGTGACGTGAGGCGTCCGTTTGCCGAGCTTCCCGCTCCACTGGATGGGTCCATCCTCCTTCAGCCCCTGCACGACAGGCGGCATTCGACGCTCCTGGCGAGGGGAAGGGTCTGGAAGACGCATGTCCCGTCGTCGTCGGCCGCCGACCAGGTCACCATCTCCTATGGGGCTGCCCCGGCCCACGAACTGGTCTGGAGCTGGAGAACGGGGCCCCAGGTGGAGACGACCGCCCTCCGGATCATGCCGGCACGTTACGAGGCAGCCGAGAGTCACGGGACTCATGACCCCAACCTCGAGGGAATGTGGATCGCCCGGGGGAAGTCAACCCTGATCCGATCGCCCAGCGTGCTCAACGATCCAGTGGTCAGACGCCACGTGGTCTCGGTGGCCGACCTCTCGCCGGAAACGACCTATCTTTACTCGCTGGGAGATGGCTCGCCCGGCGGCTGGGGACCTTGGCGAACCACCAGGACGGGACGAGCCCGATCCGGGAGACTCGAGTTCCTCTACATGGGCGACGCCCAGACCGGACTGGAAGATTGGGGCAAGCGGTTGACGACGGCGTTCCGCAGGCATCCCGGCATCGAATTCATCCTCCTCGCCGGCGATCTGGTCGACCGGGGAAACGAGCGAACCAACTGGGACCACTTCTTCCTCCGCGCCCAGGAGGTCTTCGAGCGCATCCCAGTCATGCCCTGCGCCGGGAACCACGAATACCTCGACCAGGGCCCCCGGCTCTATCGGTCCTTTTTCAATCTCCCGCGCAACGGTCCTGATGGGATCGACCCGGGGCTGGTCTACCACTTCGAGTCGGGCTCGGCCTTCGTCGCCGTGCTCGACAGCACACTGGCCGTCTCCGACCCGAATGCGGCCCGCCTTCAGGCCGAGTGGCTCGATCGCGCTTTAACTCGCACGCGTGCCACCTGGAAGCTCGTCATGTTTCACCACCCCGTCTATCCGTCGCATCCCTGGCGCGACGCGCCTGCGATGCGGGAATTCTGGGTGCCCATCTTCGACAAGCACCACGTCGACCTGGTCCTTCAAGGACACGACCACGCCTACCTGAGAACCTACCCGATGCGCGGCCATGTCCCGACCAGCAGCGCCGAGGCGGCAACGATCTACATCGTCGCGGTTGCCGGCGATAAGTATTGCGACCAGGCCCCGCGCGATTACATCGAGGTCGGGTTCACGAAGACCTCAACGTATCAAACCATCGAGATCGACGACGTCGAGAACCGCCTGACCTATCGGGCCTGGACCGACAAAGGCAAAGTCGTCGACCGTCTGGAACTCACCAAGCCCAGAGCCGCGGCGCTACCGGACGTCGCTCGGCGCAACGCCGCTCTGACCCGGTGACGAAGCGGCAAGGAGGCGACGTGAAGCCTCGCGAAGAAGAACCGCTCCGCCCGAAGCCGCCTCACGAGGGGCGCGTCGTCGAGCTGGACTCGCTGCGCGGCCTCGCGGCGCTGGCGGTGGTCATCTTTCACACGAACTCCTCCTGGCTCCCTTTTGGCTGGGCTGCCGTCGACCTCTTCTTTGTCCTCTCGGGTTTCCTGATCACGTCGATCATCCTGCGGCACGGGGGCTCGCCGGGGTTTCTCCGCGGCTTCTACGTTCGCCGCGGCCTGCGGACCTGGCCGATCTATTACTTGCTGATCGCCTTCTTCTGCATCGTGAGCCCGCTGCTCTCACGCCCTTGCCTCTGGTCGAGCCTGCCCTTCGCGGTCACGTACACCCAGGGCCTGGCCCGCGTCTGGCCCGCGGCCGCCGTGCCGTTCAGCCGCTATCTCGCCCACACCTGGTCG
>JBMFUH010001046.1:0-2530 GCA_049966735.1 Isosphaeraceae bacterium | reverse complement strand
TCGGCTTGACATGCTACCACCAGCCTCGGCCGGCGCGAACCGCGTCTTACACCCTACCGGCGGCGAGGTTTCTGGCTGCTCTGGTGGCAAATGGACGATTCTGGTACGTTGTCGCAACGGTTCGGAGAACAAGGCTGGTCCGGAGGGACTGGAGACTCCGGGACTCTTCAGGCTCGGGCATGCAGCAGGGAGGTCGAATGCCCATGCGAAGGCAAATCCCAATCATCAAGGCCCAGCTTCTGGCGGTCTGGGTGCTTGCCGCGTTGGTTTTGGTGTCTTCTGGCCAGGAGCAAGAGCGCCAAGCCCAGGCGCCCCAGGAGGCCGCCCGACCTGCTACCCCGGCGCGCCGTGATGCTGAGGCGCAGCCAGTCAATCCGCGGATGATGGAGTGGATCCTTCAGCATTGGGAGCGTCAAAGCCAGATTTTGAAAACGCTGGACGTGAGGCTATTGCGGATTGACGACACACCCGCCTGGGGCGACAAGGAATACTATGAAGGCCGCGCCCTGTTCCAGACGCCAAACCTCGCACTAATCGATTTCAACAAGATCAAGCTCGACGCGAACAAGCGCCCACTCAAGGATGCCAAGGGGAATTTTCTCACCACCCCCTTTGAGCGAATCGTTTGCACCGGCGAGGAAGTCTGGCAGTACCGCAGCGACACCCAGCAGATCTTCATCTTCCCGCTGAACAAGGACCAGCAGCAAAAAGCCATCGAGGAAGGGCCGTTGCCGTTCCTCTTCAACATGCAAGCGAAGGATGCCAAGCAGCGATACCAAATGACGCTGATGTCAGTGGACAACAAGACCAAAACTTACGGCATCAGCATCAAGCCCAAGCTTGAGGAAGACAAGCAGAGCTTCAGCCTGGCCTTCGTCAATCTTGATCAAAAGTATCTGTTGCCGACGCGAATCATCATGCTCTCGCCCGACGGCAAGAGCAAGAAGGACTTTCAAATCGACAGGCAGAAGAGGATCGCCAACGGACCGATCAACCCTGGAAACTTCAAGGGAAAGCTGATTGGCCCTCCCTGGAAGATCGTGCGCAACCCCGGCGGCGAAGGACGGCCCGGCGTCATGGGCCGCCGTGGTGTCGCACCGGCCGCGGGAATCAGGCGAGAGTGAAGACGGCTCTCGCTCGGCACCGCCGTGACTTGCCGTATCCCAATGGGGCCAAGAAAGATCACTTGATAGCTGGGGTTGACCTCGGCAAGGTCGCCTCTTTCTCCCAGAACTCCCGGCGCGGATGGCTTGTATCAGAGGTTGGACATTCTTGACCGACGAACTGGCGGCTCGTCGAACGAAAAAACCCCGGAGAAAACCCCGGGGTACTGGATCGCGGCTCGAGGCGAGCCGCCCTCAGATGGCGGCGGACCGTTTCACTTTCTCTTGCGGGACTTGTCGCACGACTCGCCTTCCAGCGCGTCTTTCTTTTCACTGATCACCGGGCACTTGGGGGCCTCTTCGGCGTTGAGCGCCACGAAATCCTTCCACTCTTCGGGAAGATTGTCCTCGTGGAAAATCGCCTCGACGGGACACTCTGGAACGCAGGCCTCGCAATCGATGCATTCATCCGGATGGATGTAAAGCATCTGGGCTCCCTCGTAGAAGCAATCGACCGGGCAAACCACGACACAGTCGGTGTATTTGCAATCGAAGCAAGGCTCGGCGACGATATGAGCCATTCCAGACTCCTTTGGCTGACCACACGTTACAGTAGAGCGCGGCTGCGGGAAAGTGTGGTGGACAATCCAGCACCCGTTTAACTGCTCATCTTAGGACCAGAACGCCAACCGGTCAAGGGACCGTTCCGCGCTCAACATGCTCGGCTACTTGGTCTTTCGCCGGGCACTCTTGATGTAAACCGGCTTGATCGGCACATCATCCTGACTGGCCTTGGTCGTCGTCGCCACATTGGCGATCTTGTCGACCACGTCCATGCCGCTGATCACCTTGCCGAAGGCGGTGTAACCACCGCGAAAGTGGTCGAGTCTCTTGTTGTCCTGGTGGTTGATGAAGAACTGGCAGGTTGCCGAATCAGGATCGTTCATCCGTGCCATGGCGATGGTGCCTCGCTCGTTCGAGATGCCACCAGTGCTCGACTCGTTCTTGATCGGTGCGTGCGCCGGCTTCTCCTGCATCTGATCCGTCAGCCCGCCCCCCTGGATCATGAATCCACGGATCACTCGGTGGAAGATCAGGTTATCATAGAACTTCTCATCCACGTACTTGAGGAAGTTCTCGACGGTGATCGGGGCCTTGTCCGGATAGAGTTCGATCGTGATGGGGCCCTCGGATGTGTCGAGTACGACAACCGGGTTCTGACCGGCGGCCTGGCCGGCGGCCGCGCTCGTCGAGAGGGTGATCCCCACCCCGAGAACCGCAACCGATAGCAACGTGATTGAGGTCATGAGTCGTACCGATGCCATGGCGATCGACGCTCCTTGATGAGGCAAACCAGCAGGGTTCGCCAGATTTGGTAACAGCCGTTCCTCCCCGACCGGAACTCCGCGGCCGAGTGTCGTTTACGT
>JBMFUH010001045.1:0-2544 GCA_049966735.1 Isosphaeraceae bacterium | reverse complement strand
CTTTCATCCCCCTTTGGTTGCGGCCGATAGGCCGCGCTGTGGGGCCGCGTGGCCAGAGGGCGCCGGGGAACCGGGGTTGAAGCGGACCGGTACGGAAACCTCACGTCGGCTGCGCGGGTCGAAGATTTTCAGTGTCATGACCGGCCCGCTCCGCCGCGCGACCGCATTGAGCGACTCCACATCTTCGATGGGCGTGTGGTTGGCCGAGATGATGATGTCTCCAGGCTCCAAACCGGCCCTGGCCGCCGGGCTATCCTTCCACACCTCGGTGACCTGGACGGCCGTCGTGTGTAGGCCCACACGGATTTTCTTAACGTTGACACCAAGCTCTCGGCTGGGAACTTCGCCAGCAACTAGCACGGGCCGCGCCTTGCGTTCGGCGGCCTCGGCGGCGGTCAATCCCGTTACATCGACCAGAGCGGTCATCCTCTTGCCGGTTCGGCTGTTGAGCATGCCAAGCCGGACGGCTATTGCACCGGAGTGGACTGCGGCCGAAAGGGTCTCCATGTTGGTGATGGCTCCTCCATTGACGTCAATCAGCGCATCGCCCCGTTCGATCCCCGCCTGGCCGGCCGGGCTGTCCGGAACGACGTCGACGACCTTGAGGACAAGGCGGCCGTCCACCTGCTCCTTCTTGACTCTGAGGCCCAGCCGATGGAGGAGGGAACCTTCCCTCGCCAGCTCTGCTGGCCGGGCCGGACGCACTGGTCCAACCTCGGTCGGAGGTTCAAGCTCTGGAGCGGGCCCCCCGCGGCTCAACAGGCTCACGTTGGCCCGATCGAACCAGTCAGGGAACGCCCCGTCCCAGCCTCCCCGGTCCCGAGGGTAAAGGTAGGCTCGAACCCCGGTCCCCTCGGCGGGAATCGCGGTGTGGCCCAGGACGCCGGGCTTCCCCTGGTCGGCGGGCAGGGGCCGGAAGACGTGAACAAAGATCTGCTCGCCAGGGGCCGGAGCATGCACATGCCGGGGATCGGCCGGGGACTCGCCGTAGTCAGACCGGTTGACCTCGATCTGGACCACGTAATCAACCCGGTCTTGGCGAGGACTGCGAAAGACTTCGCGCACCACGCCGTCGACGATGACCGACGCCCCCTGCTTGGTCTGGGTTGCGTGCTGTGCCGTCGCCGGCACGACAAGCATGCCCAGGACCGCCGCGGACGCCGCTGCCATGGCCATGGCTTTCCACTTCGCGGAACTCCAAATCGTGGGATTCATGTGAGTGTCCAAGGTTGTATCCAAGGTCGGAGATAGGAACCGGTTCGGCTCGGCTGATCACCCGCCTGGTTTCCGGCACGGTCTCGCGCCTGGAGTCTCTCTTGCCAGCATGCCCTGCTCCCCCCCTTCGCCAAGGGAACAGCCAGCAACCTTCTTGCGTGCAAATGGCGATCCGGTTCTCAGACCGAGTAGAACGAAGTGAATTCCGTTCTCCATGCCGAGTTCAGAACTCCATCTTCTGAAAGGCCTTGATGCCAATGCGCAGGGGGATCAAGGTGCCCAGGATTCCCACGATCGTACTGGCGACGATGGCCACGGACAGCCAGGTTCGAAATCCACTGTGTGACAGGGCGATGCTCACCGTCTCGGGATGTTCCTGGCCGGCGAAGTAGAGATGGCAGGGAAGCGCGAGCGCGGTGACGATGGCGAAGATGAACACCAGGCTCACCAGCAGATTGAGCGTTCCTCCGAAGCCGGCGGCGATCTTCGAGGGGTCGGGCTCGCGGAGATTGGGCAACCGCGCCCCCAGGCCGACACTGATTCCGGAGAGTCCCAGGCAGAGCACCGCGATCATGCCCACGTGGAGCACGATCATCCACGGGCTCATCCGCAGCATCAGGTCGCTGAGCACGACCAGGACTTCCGTGGCCACGAGTGAGATGCTCGCCGAGAAGACGAACTTGCCCCAGAGAATCTGCGCGCGAGGCAGCGGCAACAGGCCCAGCACCCAGAAGTTGCGTCCTTCCAGCGAGAGCAGGGGAAAGATGAAGCGGCTGGTGAACGTCGAGAGGATGAGCGCCGTGACGGAGAGATTGAGAAAGCTCACCAGGTTGCGCCAGTAGGGGGTCTGAACGCCGTAGCCCAGCTTGGGAATGTTCAGGAAATAGAAGGCCAGCAGGCCGAAAAAAATGAGAAATTGCGACCACTGCGCCGGGTCTCGCAGAAACGTGCGCAGGTCCTTGAGAATGAGCAGCCGGATCGGATGGGGCAAGAACCAGAAGAGCCGGTGGAGGGCGGAGTCGAGGAACCGGAGTTCGCGTCGCTTCCGAGACGACCGCCCGCCCTGGGCACGGCTGTAACCACGGCGGTAGAGGTCGCGGGCCATGACGGCGGCCACCAGGTACGCCAGCCCGGCATGGGCCGAGAGAAACATCAGGTAGTAGCCCGATTGCCGGAATTCCCCCTGGGCCGCGGCCAGCAGTCCCGCGGACATCCACCGGCTGGGCCAGAGCGGATTCTGGCAGAACGCCAGCCGGTTGAGCATTCCTCCCAGCCAGTCGCTGCTCATCACGTCTCCCGGAGTTCGCCAGAGGCGAACGCCCGTCAAGG
>JBMFUH010001044.1:0-2550 GCA_049966735.1 Isosphaeraceae bacterium | reverse complement strand
ATCTTGGTCATCTCACCACGACGGGCACCGACCAGCTCCATGACCGGTCCGATGTGGCCGTGCGGCACGTCGACCACCAGAAACTCGTAGGGCTCGTGATCCACGCCGCCCTTCTTCTTGATGATGACTTCAGGCTTGCCTACTGCCAGCTCGTAGCCCTCGCGCCTCATCGTCTCGATGAGGACCGAGAGGTGGAGCAGACCACGGCCCGAGACGACAAACGCATCGGCGTCATCGGTTTCCTCGACCCGCAGCGCGACGTTCGATTCCAGCTCGCGGTGCAGGCGGTCGCTCAGGTGACGCGAGGTCAGGTACTGCCCCTCGCCGGACAGGGGAGAGTCGTTGACCAGAAAGAGCATGGAGAGCGTCGGCTCGCCGACCTCGATGCGAGGCAGCACTTCGACGCCTTCAGGGGCCGCGATCGTATCGCCGATCTCGACCGAGGCCAGCCCGACAATAGCCGCGATGTCTCCCGCCTCGGCCTCCTCGACCTCGACCCGGCCCAGCTTGTCGAAGAGCATCACGCTGTCGATCGAGCCCGGAACCGCAACGCCGCCCGCTTTGAGCAGCGCGGCCTTCTGTCCGCGCTGGACCAGGCCCGAGACGATCCGGCCGATCGCGATCCGCCCGACATACTCGGAAAAGTCGAGCGTGGTACAGAGCATGGAAAAGGGACGGTCCAGCTCGACTTCAGGTCCGGAAACCCGCTCGACGATCAGATCAAACAGGGGACGGACGTCGCCGGACCTCGCCGCCGGGTCGTGCGAGGCGAACCCCGCTTTCCCCGAGGCGAAGATGTACGCGAAATCGAGCTGCTCCTCGCTGGCGCCCAGCTCCACGAACGTGTCGAAGATCTCGTTCAAGACCTCGATGGGCCGGGCGTCGGGGCGGTCAATCTTGTTGATCACGACGATCGGCCGGATGTGGCACGCGAACGCCTTGCGAAGGACGAACTTGGTCTGGGGCATCGGTCCTTCGAAGGCGTCCACCAGCACGAGCGCCCCATCGGCCATCTGGAGTGTCCGCTCCACCTCGCCGCCGAAATCGGCATGGCCGGGCGTGTCGATCAGGTTGATCTTGATGGCGCCATAATTGATGGCGATGTTCTTGGCCAGGATCGTGATCCCACGCTCGCGTTCCAGGTCGTTGGAATCGAGGATCCGCTCCCCCTGCAACTGCGAGGCGCGGAACTGCCCGGACTGGCGGAGCATCGCGTCAACCAGTGTCGTCTTGCCATGGTCCACGTGTGCAATGATTGCCACGTTCCGGATATCGTCGCGTCGCGTCATGAATTCCCGATCCAACCATCCATCAATCCGCCATGCGTCAGGGACGCAGCGCGGGGCCGCACGGAACAGGTTTACACAATACTAATTTTACACGTCATTCGGCCAAATCCGCAAGATCGGAATAGATGGTTGCATGTTAAGTCGCTTGCGTCTTTCGGAGGCAGGTATCACCGATCGCAAACGTCATTCGAGGCAGGCAACTCTTCCCGCTTCTCTACCGGCCCATCCAGGAGCAAGCGAGTCTGGTTCAAAAACGAACCGCGGCAAGAGGGTGGCATCGGCACCGGAGTCGATGAGCATCGGCACGTCTCAGTCTTCCAGAGTCCTGAGTGTACCGTCCCATCCCCGGGCGGTCATGGCGCTTTGCACCCGCTCGGCGCGTTCGAGGGAGCGCAGGAGCAGCATGCTGATCATGCTCGTGAGCAGTCGCCACGACAGGCCGGAGCGGCGCTGGAACGAGCGGGCTCGCCGCGCGGTCATCATCCGGCCCAGTTCTTCCCCGAGCACGTGCAGATAACGCTCCATGAACAGCAGCGTCGCCACCAAGACATGGGGCAATCCCAGACGCCGCAGGCCGACGAGCAGCTCGCGCCAGCTTGTCACATGCGCCAGCACCATCATCGTGAGAAACGCCAGGCTGTTCTTGGCGAGGATGAAGAGGACGACGGTCAGGAGCCCGTGCTCGGCCCGCGCCGGCATGCCGGGGGCGACCAGCAGGGCCAGGAAGCCGACCATCAAGGAGAAGCCGGCCCAGCTCAGGGCCAAGGTCCGCGGAGACGCTCCCGAAAGACCGATCAAGAGGGCCAGGACCAGCCCCAGCCCGCCCAGGATGCGCCATTGCCCGATCGGGACGGCCACCACGGCCACCACGAAGGTGAGGGTGAAGAGGAGCTTGACCCGGGCATCCAACCTCTGAAGTGGATGAGCCGCTCCGGCCGGACGTTCCAGCGCCTCAAGCCGCATTCGCCGCCACCTTGTCCACTTCCCCGTCCGCCCCGTCCGCCACGGCTTCGGGCCTGGCGAAGACCCGGCCCAGCCACCAGGCCAGCGCGAAGACCACCAGCGTTCCGACCACTCCCGCGGCGGCTGTCGCGGCCTTGACGTGCGCAAGGCCGGGAATCGAAAGCTGGTAGTCGGGCATCGGCACAGGCAGGGGCGAGGAGGCCGGATCATCCCGCAAGAAGCCGATGCGCTGACCGACGTATTCCAGGCCGTCGGGAAATTCGGAGGCCAGGGGTGAGAGAAAGACCGCGACCGCCAA
>JBMFUH010001043.1:0-2553 GCA_049966735.1 Isosphaeraceae bacterium | reverse complement strand
CCCGACGCCTCGGGCGACGACGCGACCGCGAATCGGTTCGCGGGATGGCCGCTGGCCGGCCTGCCGGTGCCCCTGCCGGAAGACTACGTGTACGGCATCGACTTGCAGCGCGTCGACTTTGAAGCGAGGGCAATGCCTTCCTACCTGCGTGGCGAGTGGCAACTTGGCGGCTGGTGGTATTACTATCTTTATGCCTTGATGATCAAGACGCCGGTCGGGACCCTGGTCCTGGTCTTGCTGGCCCTTTACGCGACCACCGCGCTACGCGACCACAGGGGAGGACGCTGGCCCGAGGCGTTTCTGCTCTGCCCCGCCGTTTTCGTCCTTTTCCTTGTGAGTTCGCAGACCGGTTTCAACCATCACATCAGGTACGTCCTGCCGGCGCTGCCGTTCCTTTACATCTGGGTGAGCAAGCTCGGCAGAGCGTTTTCCGTGGGCGACCGGCTGATGGGGGTTGTCGCCTCGGCCGCGCTCGCCTGGGCAGTGGCCAGCAGCATGCTCATTTACCCTCACTGCGGCTCGTACTTCAATGAGCTCGTGAGCGGGCCGGAACACGGGTGCGACCACTTGGTCGACAGCAACGTCGACTGGGGCCAGGACCTCTTCTTTCTCAAGAGCTGGCTCGACCGGCACGGCGAGGCGCGGCCGCTGTACTTGGTGTACACGCTCCCCCTGATCGAACCGGGGGTCTTGGGGATCGAATACACGGTTCCCTCGAATTCGTCCCCCTTGCCGGGGTGGTACGCGGTCAGCGTGGGTCCGCTGCGCGGCGGGAGGAGCGACCTGAATTTTCTGCTTCGGCTGAAACATTACGACCTGATCGGCTATTCGACGTACATCTTCCACGTGACGCGCGAGCAGGCCGATGTCTTCCGGGCCGAGATGGGAGAGCCGTGGCTGCCGGACGATCCGTCCGGGCGAACGGGGTCAAGCCCCCGCGCGGGCGACAAGAGCCGGTTTTCCAGCGCGGTCGACACGAGGTAGACTGGAAGGGTGGTCCGATGCAAACCACGTCGAGAGGGACGGAGAAAAGCGATGACAACCGTGGCCACAGCCGAAGTAACTCCGGTGAATCACGGCGGCGCCAACAACGCGATCGAACTGGTTGGCTTGACGAAGAGCTATGGCCGCAAGCTGGCCGTGGATCATTTGTCCCTGAACATACCGAGCGGGACCGTCTTCGGCCTGGTCGGGCCCAACGGAGCAGGCAAGAGCACGACGATCAAGATGCTCATGGGCATGCTGTCGATTACCTCCGGCACGGCCCGCGTCCTGGGCCACGACGTCGCCTCCGAGCCCTCGGCGGCCCGGCGGCGGATCGGATACGTGCCGGAAGTCAACACGATGTATAGGTGGATGAGAATTGACGAATTGATCGGGTTCGTCAAGCCCTTTTATGAAACCTGGGACGACGCCCTGTGCTCGCGGATGCTTGGGTCGTTCCAGCTTGAAGCCCGCAAGAAGGTCAAGCATCTCTCGAAGGGCATGCTGGGGAAACTCGCCCTGGTGGTCGCGCTGGCCCACTCGCCCGATTTGCTTGTCCTGGACGAGCCGATGTCGGGCATCGACCCGGTCACCCGCGATGAGTTCCTCGATGAGCTGGCGCTCACCCTCCGGGAGAGGCAATGCACCGCGCTGCTCTCCAGCCACACGCTCGCCGACGTTCAGCGGCTTGCCGGCGAGGTGGGCATTCTCTTCGAGGGCCGGCTCTTGGACCATTGCGGGATCGCGGGACTGCTCTCGTCGACCAAGCGAGTCCACGCCGTCTTGCGCGACGGTTGCGTCCCCCGAAAGGTCCCGGACGGAACGATCTGGCAAAGCCTGAAAGAGCGCGATTGGTACCTGACAATTCGCGAATTCTCGGATCAGGCCCTCCAAGAGTTGCGATCTGACAATCTGGTCGAGGTGCTCGACGTTCAGGACCTCAACCTTGAAGACGTTTTCAAAGACCTGATCAAGGGCAGGAGGCAGCCATGATGAAGTCGCTTCTCTGGAAGGAATGCCGGCTGAGCGCGCTCATCGTCGCCTTTGGCGCGGCACTCTGGTGCGGCCCTTATCTGCTGGGTGTCTTGTCGGTGCTCGTGGAGAAGGGAGGGACGTGGAAGCACGCGGCGGACTGGGCCGACAGCCTCACGATGGCCAGCGGCCTGAGCGTCACGTTTTCTTTGATCACCGCGCTCTTGTTCGGCGCCAATGCCATCGCGTGCGAGCGGGCCGATCGGTCGGCGGAGTTCCTGGCGTACTTGCCCCCGTCGCGCGAGGCCGTGCTCTTGAGCAAGGCCTTCGTGCCCTTGGCGGCGGCGCTTGTGGTCTGGGGTTCGAACGTCTTCGTATCGCTCGTCGTTGTGCCCTCGCTGGGGGGCGGTTCGGGGCTGGGTGAGCTGGTGTCCTTTTGGTGGCAGGCCGCATCCTGGAGCGTCCTTTTCTTCGGCTCGGCCTGGCTGGCCTCGTCATGCGCCGGCAGCGCGTCCAGCGCCTTCACGCTCGGCCTGGCCGGATCCATGGCGGTGATGACCGCTTTGTTCGGATTGACACACTTATTTCCAAGCGGCG
>JBMFUH010001042.1:0-2556 GCA_049966735.1 Isosphaeraceae bacterium | reverse complement strand
CTCGCCCAGGCCATCAATGTCGACGGTACCCGCAACCTGCTGGCCCACCGCTCCGCCGACACCCGGTTTCTCTATGCCTCCACCGGAAGCATTTACGGGTCCATTCCTGATTACGTTTGCAACGAGGACACGCCCCGCGCTCCGATCACGCTCTACGGCGAGACCAAGGCCAAGGCCGAGCAGATGGTGCTCGACGCCGGCAACGGCATCGCCTACCGCTTCGCCACCGCCTTCGGCGTGAGCAACCGGATGCGGCTGGACCTCATGCCCAACGACTTCACCTACCAGGCCGTCAAGAACCGCAACCTCATCGTCTACGAAGGAGGCTTCAAGCGGACGTTCGTCCACGTTCGCGACATGGGCCGCTCGTTCATCTTCGCCCTGGAGCGGTGGAATGAGGTCAAGGACGACGTTTACAACGTCGGCCACGAGTCGATGAACTTCACCAAGGAAGACGTCGCCCGCAAGATCCTCGAGCACGTCAGCTACTACCTGCACTTCGCCGAGGTCGGCTCCGACGCCGATCAGCGGAACTACGAGGTCTCGTACGAGAAGATCCGCAAGAAGGGCTTCGAGACCACCATCGACCTCGACCGCGGCATCTCCGAACTCGTCCGCGCCGCTCAGCTTATCGAGTTCCAGAATCCGTTTGCGAATGTGTGATCGAGAGAGTTGCCAGTTGTCCGTTGCAGGTTGCCAGTGAGCATCCAAACGGACCGTTGCCGACCTGCGGCTCCCTGCTGGCAACTGACAACTGACAACTGGCAACTGGCAACCATCGCAGTGGGAGACACCAAAGTGAAGAGCTACTGGTCCAACAAGCATGTTACCGTCACCGGCGGAGCCGGGTTTCTGGGACAGCATATTGTCAAGCGGCTGGAAAGCTACGGGGCGAAGGTTTTCGTGCCTCGCCAGCATGATTACAACCTGGTCGCGCTTGACGCTTGCACGAAATGTCTGCTTGAGCATCCTTGCGACGTCCTCGTGCACACGGCCGCGTACTACGGCGGCATCGGCATCAACCAGACCGAGCCGGCAAAGCTGTACTACACGAACCTCGTGATGGGCGCCAACCTGATGGAGGCGGCGCGGCTGGCGAAGGTCGGCAAGGTCGTCAACATCGGCACGGCGTGCAGCTATCCCGGCTACCTCGAAGGTGATCTGAAGGAGGATGACCTCTGGAACGGCCCCTGCCATGCCAGCGTGGTGAATTACGGCCTGACCAAGAAGATGCTGGCCGTTCAGGGGATGGCGTACAAGAAGCAGTACGGCATGGATTCGATTCATCTGATTTTGACCAATCTTTACGGCCCCGGCGACTCGTACAACCCCGAGCGGTCGCACGTGGTGGCGGCCCTCGTGCGGAAGTGGGTCGAGGCCGACAACGCCGCTGCCCCGAGCATCGAGGTCTGGGGCACCGGCAAGCCGATCCGCGAGTTCATCTACGTCGAGGACTGCGCCGATGCCATCGTGCTGGCCGCGGAAAAATACAATGATGTGACGCTGCCACTCAACATCGGCACGGGCATCGGTACGTCGATCCGCGAGCTGGTCGAGACGATCAACGAGGTGACAGGCTACGCGGGCAAGATCGTCTGGAACACCGACAAGCCTGACGGGGCGATCAAGAAGGTGCTCGACGTGACGCGGATGAAGCGCGAGCTGGACGGCTGGTCGCCCCCCACCAGCCTGCGCGACGGCCTGGCCAAGACCATTTCCTGGTATCGGGCCAACAAGGCCCAGGCGGACACGAAATGGTGAACCGGCACGTTTGGTTTCGCGGCCGGCCCCGGCCGGCCCGACCGATGTTCGCCAGGACGAGCCTCTCGACCGCGGCTGAGGCGCCGTTCGGGCTCGACGATGCCGTCGAGCCCGAGGACCACCGCCTCCCTGCCGACGCAACCGAGAACGAGGCCGCCGGCAAGCGCATCCTGCTGATCAACCAGTATTACTGGCCCGATCACGCCTCCACCGCCCAGCATCTGGCCGACCTGGCCGAATCGCTGGCGGCTCGGGGCTACGAGTGCCACGTCCTTTGCGCCCAGGGACGCTACAAGCCCGGCGAGCCGGCCCTGCCTCATCACGAGATTCATGAAGGCGTGCACATCCATCGGGTTCCGGCGACGTCGCTGGGCCGGAAGAACAACCTGTCGCGGTATGCCGATTACCTCAGCTTCTACGCCCGGGCGGTGATCAAGGCGGCGCGCATGCCTCGGTTCGACGCCGTCGTGACGCTGACGACTCCGCCGATCATCGGCCTGATCGGCACGCTCTTGCGCAGGTTCCGGGGCATGCCGCACATTTACTGGAGCATGGACCTGCATCCTGACGCCAGCCTGGCCCTGGGTCGGATGTCGCGGCAGAACCCGATCGTCCGCGGCCTGGCCTGGCTGAGCGACTTCGTCTACCGCCATGCCGATCGCGTCGTCGTGCTCGGGCCCTACATGGCCGATCGCGTGGTGTTGAAGGGCGTGCGCCGGGACCGCATCGTCTCGATCCCGGTCTGGAGCCGCCGTGATGAGATCTATCCAGTCGACCGGGAAGCCAATTCGCTCC
>JBMFUH010001041.1:0-2563 GCA_049966735.1 Isosphaeraceae bacterium | reverse complement strand
GCTTTCATGATGTTGTGGGCAGTACTCGCGGGGTGAGGAGATCAGGGATGATCAAGATCCGAAAGAAGGCAGGGTGTAGAACGGAGTTCATTCCGTTCTCAGCCCAGGTCGGTGGTGGTAGAACGGAATGAATCCCGTTCCACGCCCAAGTCAGAATCGAACGGAGAAACCTTGTAGCGGAGGAAATCCGGACGGCTCGGGTTCGATGTCGATGTTACGAATGAATCCGCTCATTTGTTCCCGAACCATCTCCAGATACTGGTCGATCTCGGCAGAATCTCCCTCGGCCACCACTTCCACGCGACCGTCGGGGAGGTTGCGGACGTAGCCAACCAGCTCGAAACCGCCTGCCAGCCAGCGGCAGGTCGCGCGGAATCCCACTCCCTGGACTCGACCGGAGTACAAGACACGCCGTCGCTCGAGGGGCATCTTTCAATCCACGCCTCCGCGAAGGGGGCGACGTAATGATGATCAGTAAGACACGGGAACCCGGGCGGTACGCTCGCCGGGACCGCGACACAACGATCGAGTATATCCTAGCTGTGGCTAGTGGCTAGTGGTTAGTGGCCAGTCCGCAGGGTGGGTCGAAGACGAGGCCCACCGGAAGAAGGCGACCCAGCAGGAGTAAGAGTAACCCAACGAGCCGCCCGCGGCGGCGCCCTGGCGTCCCGTGAACTCGCGTTGGGCGCGGGTCTCCAGACCACGCCCTCGCCGGCCCGGAGTGGCAAGGTCGGTCCCGGCGCGCCGGGATTGCCACAACGGATTTCATGGGGAGGAGTAAGAACAGAAGCAGGAGGGCCACGGGCTTTCCCCACGCCCCCCAAGCCACTAGCCACTAGCAACTGCTCACAGGCCGTTGAGCTCAACCCGGTCGATCGTGGCCGTCGCGGCTTGGATCGGCAGGAGGGCCGAGCGAACCGGTCCCAGACCGATGGCCTGGAACGGAACGGTCGGAGCGCCGGCGGAGTTTCCCGCCCTGACACTCACGCTCTGAAGCGTGAAGGGCAGGTGGTTTTCCACCTTGAGGGTCGTGCTCCCCACGGACCGACGCGCGGGTTTGACCGTCACGAAGGCGGCGGCAAGCGCCCGGTCCAGCGATCGAGCCATGGTCTCACCGTCCAGAACGGTTAGCGACGAGGTGTCATGGAACGACGTCTTGCCCAGCGGCGTCCACTGGTCGGGCATCAGGCAAGAGCTGACCTGGATCTGCCCCCTGGTTTCGCCGATCTTGCTGTCGGTGAGAATGACCCGGACATAGAGCGCCGGGGCGGCAGCGGCGGGCAGCTCGCCATTTTCCAGAGCACGCACGGGAAGTCCGAGCAGTCGATAGTTTGGGATCTGATCGTTCAGCCGTTTGGCGTCGCGAGCCAGCGCGCCCTCGCCTTGAATCCGGACGAACAGGCGTCCTTCGGCGAGCGAGGCCGAATCGACCGGCTCGGAATCGGTGGCCGCGCCCAAAGCCTCGACGAAGTGGGACGCCAGGGCGATCTCGGCCAGGTTCATGATCTTCCCAGCCTCGGCCGCCATGGTCTCGAAGGGCAGATCGTTGCAGACCCGCCACATGACGGCCTGGGCGACTCCATGACTGGTACCCAGCAGGCAAAGGCTGCGGAGCGACTTGCTTACCCGGGGGTCGGACGAATACTTCTCCACGTCCATCAGCGTAAAGACGTTGCGGAATGTCGGTGTCGGCAGACCGAAATTCAGGCAGACTGCCGGAACGGCCAGGTCGATCGACTCGCCCGCCGGGACGGTCACGGCAGGGACTCGCGACGGATCATTCACTGGGACCGACTGGAAACCCGAGGAGTTGCTCCCCTGGAACATGCCGAAACTGCCCGGCCGGTTCGAGAACATGCCCAGGCCCATGCTTTGGAAGCCACCGCCGCCTCGGCCGCCAGGGCCGCCCGGCCCTTGGCTGGCGGCCGCCGAAGCCACCAGCCCAGGAGGAATCACCACGTTGAGCCGCTTGCCGGAGGTATTGCGGATCGAGAGCCGCACCCGGTCTTGACCCTGACCCCGGGCCACCACATTGAGCTGTCCGGCCGTGTTTGCCTGGAGCAGGTCAACCGTCTCGGTCACCACCGCCGGCGGAGGTGCCGTGTTCTCGGAATCGGCCGGTCGCTTCGTCTGCGCCGTCGCGGTGGCCGTCGCAAGGATCAACAGGCCGCCGACCAGGCCCGCCGACCAGGCCCGGACCAGGCAAAGGTGTCGCCACAGCATTGCGTTGGACCTTTCTGTTTGTTTGTTTTTTCATTCCACGCCCCGCGCGTGGGGCGACTCAATTGCCCTTACCGGTAGACGCTACCCGCCGCCGGGTTATTCGAGCTCATCACCTCTAATTATTCGGCATGGATCGCGCGGTGCCTCGCTCGATTCACGTTCGACTGTGCGGATTGCGCTTCAAATTCGGAATGCGGAATTCGGAATGCGGAATTGAACCTCCGGCATTTGTCATCTGCCATCCGGCATCCGCCATTTGCCATTTGCCATCCGCCATCCGCCATCCGGCATTTGCCATTTGCCATCCGCCATCCGCCAGATGTAGCCTATCACGAGGGTC
>JBMFUH010001040.1:0-2567 GCA_049966735.1 Isosphaeraceae bacterium | reverse complement strand
CCCGTCAACTTCTACCGGGCCATCCAGAACCGATCTCCGGAAGGCATCGCCGGCGCCGTGGCCTTGACGTTCATGGGGGCGCGGGTCGATTCCTGGCCGCCTGGCCGCCTGAAGGACATGGCCCTCTTCTTCTCGGAGGTTGGCTACAAGCCGACGCGCGAGTGGAAGGAGGAGTGTGTCTTCTGGGACCCCCTGCACACCAGCCAACCGGCCGCCAACGTCGCGCCGGAAAAATCGGCAAGAAAGGCAAAACCGGCGCAGGCCGCGCCCGAGCCGTCCACACCCGAGGGACCGCAGACCGCGGTCTTGCCGGACGGGACCACGACCACGCTTTCCCCGGAGCAGGATCCGCGCGAGGCCTTTGCCAACTGGCTGATCGCTCCCGAAAACCCGTACTTCACCAGGGCCATTGTCAACCGGGTCTGGTACTGGCTGCTCGGCCGCGGCATCATCCACGAGCCGGACGACATTCGCGACGACAATCCGCCCAGCAATCCCGAGTTGCTGGCCTATCTGGAAAAGGAGCTGGTCGCGGGGCACTACAACCTGAAGCGGCTCTACCGGCTGATCGCTAGCTCGAGCACGTATCAGCTCTCCTCGATGCCTCGGCGCATTGATGAGCAGGCCCAGGCCAATTTCGCCAGCTATCCCATCCGGCGGCTGGACGCCGAGGTCTTGATCGACGCGATCAACAGGATCACCGGCACGACCGACCTCTACACCAGCCCGATCCCCGAGCCGTTCACTTACATTCCTCACGACATGCCCGCCATCGCCATTGCCGACGGCAGCATCACCAGCCCCTTCCTGACGCTTTTCGGCCGCTCGGCCCGTGCTACCGGCCTGGAGAGCGAGCGGAACAACAAACCGGTCCCGGCCCAGTGGCTGCACATGCTCAATTCCAGCCATATCCAGAGCAAGCTGCAACAGGGGCCAGCCCTGCGAGCGATCTTCACCTCGGGCCGCAAGCAGGCCGAGATCATCGACGAGTTGTACCTGACCATCCTCTCTCGTCTGCCCACGGCGGACGAGCGCAAGATGATCGCGGAATACATCCGCTCCGCCCGTGGCAAGGGCAACGTGGCGATCGACGTCCCCTGGGCTCTGATCAACAGCCCCGAGTTTCTTTACCGGCATTGATCGCGGTTTGATCGGGATTCAAAGACCATGAACACGATTCACCAAGAAGACGGCGCGGCGGAGCGCACCCGCCGCGAAGTGTTGCGTCAGGGCGTGCGGGGCGCGGCGGGGTTCTGGGCTGCCGATTGCCTGCTGTCCCCAGCGCTGGCGGGACAGAACCAGCCGCGGCAGGCCCCGTCGGGCACGGGTGGCAAGGCCAAGGCCACCTCGGTGATCCAGGTCTTCCTCTGGGGAGGGATGTCGCACAACGACACCTGGGATCCCAAGCCGGCCTCGGGCCGCGACTACATGGGCGAGTTCTCGCAGGTGATCTCCACCAACGTGCCGGGCATCCAGCTCGGCGGCCTGTTTCCGCAACTGGCCCAGCAGGCCGACAAGTTCTCGCTCATCCGCAGCATGACTCACCGCAACAACGGCCACGAAACAGCGGCCTACCTGATGCAAACCGGCCACACTCCCGGTGAACGGCTGGCCTATCCCAGCATCGGCGCCGTTTTCTCCCTGTTCAAGGGGCCCAGCTACAAGGGAGTGATCCCCCCCTACGTGGTCCTGACCCGGGCCCAGGGTCGGTTCTCGGAAGAGGGGTTTCTCGGCCCGAAGTTCAAACCGTTTGCCACCGGAGGAGACCCCAACGCGCAGCGGTTCGAGGTCGAAGGCGTCGTCGCGAGGGGGATCACTGACCAGCGGCAAAAGGATCGCCGAATGCTCTTGACCGGCCTGAACACGATGGGCCGCGCGATGGCAGCCAGTCAGGAACTGAAAGAGGCCGAAGCCGCCAAGGCGCGGGCCTACGAGTTGATCCTCGGAGAGGGAAAGGAGGTCTTCGACCTTTCCAAGGAGTCGGCGGCGATGCGGACGCGGTACGGCCGGCATACCTTCGGCCAGGAATGCCTGGTGGCGCGGCGGATGGTGGAGAAGGGCGTTCCCTACATCGTCATCAACTACCCTGGCGGCTGGGACACGCACAGCAACCACTTCGCGACCATGCGCAGGCAATGCCCGCAACTGGATCAGGGCCTGGCGACGCTGCTTGCCGACCTGTACGAGCACGGATTGCTCGAGAGCACACTGGTCTGGTGCACCGGAGAGTTCGGCCGGTCTCCCAAGGTCGACTGGCAACCCCCCTGGAACGGCGGCCGCAACCACTACGGCAACGTCTTCACCGTCCTCGTCGCCGGCGGCGGATTCAAGGGGGGCCACGTCGTCGGCCAGTCGGACGCGAAGGCCGAAGAGGTCAAGGAGCGCCCGGTCTACCCGGTGGACCTGCTGGGCAGCATCTACCACCTGGCCGGCATCGACCCCCAGGCCAGGCTGCCTCACCCCGAGGGGCTGGAGGCCCACGTGCTTCCCGCTCTTTCAGATCAAGTGAAATCAGCCGGGATCCTCACGGAGATCATGTAACCGTCGCCGCACATCAAAACGTGAAA
>JBMFUH010001039.1:0-2570 GCA_049966735.1 Isosphaeraceae bacterium | reverse complement strand
GCCCCCCCGTGACCGGCCTCGACACGGCACACCGTCGTTATCTCTTGGGTTTCTAATGGCTAGCTGCTCCCTTTCGCCCGCCGTCACACAAGAACGCATCGAAGAGTGCGAATGGCCGGTTGCGCGGGCCTGCCGTTTTCTGAGCGTCGTGCTCGTTGCCCTGGTGGCGATCTACCCGTTCCTCGGTTCCGGGGGTTATCTATTTACGAATTATGATGACGACGTCAACTTCAAGGAAAACCTGAGCTTCCGCGGCATGGGCCCTGCCCAGATCCACTGGGCCTGGGAAACGACCCTGCTGGGAGTCTACCAGCCTCTGGCCTGGATGCTCCTGGAGCTGGAATACACGATGGGAGGAATTAGACCCTGGGGCTACCACCTCACCAGCATCTTTCTGCACGCCGCCTGCTGTGTCGCCCTCTTATTCCTGACGCATCGTCTGATCACATGGAAGGAACCCGATCGGTCCGAGAAGTCTCCCATTCCTGCCTGGGTAGCGAGCGCGCTGGCGGTGGGACTGTTTGCCGCCCACCCCCTCCGTACCGAGGTGGTGGCCTGGGTGTCGTGCCAGCCCTACTTACCCTGTGCCCTCTTCGGCATCCTCTGCGTGCTGGCCTACCTGAAGGCGGTCCAGTGCCATGATCAGGGGCGCTCCGCGGCTGCGTGGTCGGTCGCCTCGGTGGTCCTGCTGGTGAGCTCGCTCCTTTGCAAACCTCTCACCGTGGGCCTACCCTTGGTGCTGATCATTTTGGACTGGCTACTCCTGGGCAGGTTCACGTCCTCAAAACAAGAGACGCAGTGTGAGAGAGCCTGGCGGGTCTGCGCGGAGAAGATCCCGTTCCTGCTCGTCAGCTTGCCGTTCATGTTCATTGCCTGCTTGGTCAGCGACACGCACGGAGCATGGAAGTGGGCCCAGGTAGGTATCGGGCCCCGCATTGCCCAGGCGGTGTCGGGGACCTGGCTTTACCTGGGCAAAACGATCTGGCCGGCCAACCTGAGCCCGTTCAACCCGCGCCCCACGGGACTGAGCCTGACGGACTCCTCTAGCCTGGCCGCTCTGGGTGCATTTCTGGTCGGCGCCGCGGGCTCCCTGTCATTCAGGAGAAGGTTCCCGGCTTTTCTGGCGGCCTGGTCAGCTTATCTGGTATTCCTGGCACCGGTCTCGGGCCTCGTGATGTGCGGATCGATGATCACATGTGATCGGTATTCCTACATCGCCACCATGCCGCTGACAGTGCTCCTGGCGCTGGGACTGCTCCGGCTAGCGGATTGGCAGGGAGGGGAGATGCTGTTCCGTGGCGCGATCGCCGTGGGATTGATCGGCGCGATCATCCTGGCGGCACGAAGCACGGACCAGTGTGAAATCTGGGCTGACCCCGAATCACTCTGGCAGAGCGCCGTGAGACGAGATGCTCCCATTCCCGAGATTTATGTCGCCCTGGGAACGATCTATCGTCGGCAGGGCAAGACGGACGATGCGATCCGTGTGTTCCGGAAGTCGCTGGCGATATGTCCCAACTCCCCCGAGTGCATGGTGGCTCTGGCCGAACAGCTCGCACTCCAAGGAGACGAAACCCAGGCAATCGACTTGCTGAACCGCGCACTGAAGCTTCCCTTTCAGAAGCCGGCGTTTCGCCCCATCGCCCATCAAATGCTGGCTGACTTCCACCTCAAGCAGGGGCATTTTCAACAAGCGGTCGATCATTTCCAGTTCCTGATTCGTCTGGACCCCTGGCAGGCCGATTTGCACCGTAAGCTTTCCCGGGCTTACGAACTCTGGGGACACGGGGACGACGCGGTGCGTGAAAAGCACCTCGCCGACGAGATTGCAGACAAGCAGCGGGAGAAACGCGGCGGCGGGGATCAGCCAGAGGTCTCGCTTCCGCCTTGCCGATGATCTGATCCCGTCGGCTGAGCTGAAGGAGATTGGTTGCTCGAAGTATGCGTGCGGACGCGTCTTGACTGGCGAAAATCTCGCTCAACGCCGATATTTGATTTGAGGAAGCTAGATTCGGCGACATCGCAATACCGATGGCCGAATCGCTCTCCGACTTCGAACTCACGTTGGTAGGGAACGCAACGAATGCGCAACCAATTCCGGCGACGCAGAGAGCAGCGGCGGATCAGCCGCCCGTTTCGACCTTCCATCCCTGAGAGCGGGCTGGAATCTCGACTCTTGCTGAGCGCCGGGATGGCCCCAGCGGGGATGCACAGGTCAGCCATCGTCAGTCCGATGGCGGTTCAGGCGGCTCGTCAAGCAGCGCGACGCGCGCAAGCTCTCGCCGCCCAGCACGCCCGCCGGATCACGCCGACCGCAGAGATCAACGCCCAGTTCGCCGCATTCCTGACCGATTTCGAAGTGGTGGAGGAACAGTACGTTCAGGCGATCGTCAGCGGCTCATCCACCACGGTCACCGTCAGCGCGACCCTGACGGCTCCCTACACGTATCCCTCGACCCAGATGCAGGTCGATAATGCCGCCGTGTTCGGACAAAACGGCGTGTTCACCACACCGGTGACCGCAAGCGCGAGCCTGGGAGGCGTCCCCGTGGGCGCCTCGTACGTTTTGA
>JBMFUH010001038.1:0-2571 GCA_049966735.1 Isosphaeraceae bacterium | reverse complement strand
GTGCCGGCTCGTCTTGTGCTTGATGACCCGGCCGGCTTCATCCATGAGCCGGTCGTCAATACGACCGGTGTCACTGACGAGGTCATCAACCTTGATCAGGTCGTGGATCCGTGATTGGGATGCGGTGATCACCAACTTGTCGAGAAGCGTCCTGTCACGATAGTGGATCGACACGTTCTTCTTGAGCTCGAAGCCGACGAGCTTCTCGCGCGCGATGTTGCCGGCCACATCGTATCCATAAGTCCGGTTCTGCGCGATGAAGTCGACGAAGAGATCGTCGCGGCCAATCCCCAGCCGTTTCAACTCGTCCGTGAACTGCTTGATCGTACCGTCCATCTTCCGGCCGCAATCGGCGAGGGTCTCCCCTTCCCGCACGATGCCGAAAACCGCGACGTGCCGATCGGCCCGGACATTCATGAGCACATTCGCCTCCACGAACATGCTGGATGCGGTCGGAGGCATCTCCTCCTTGCTCAAGACGCGCTTGCTCCGCTCCTCTTGCTCGGCTCTGTTCCGCCCGCCTCCTTGAGCGTAGCTGACGTTGCCGCCAACCTGTGCCTGACACAGGGTCGGGCTCGCGAGAATGCATGAAATGATTCCGATCATCAGTTTACTCATTGCAGGCTCCATCAAAAAACCGTGTGTCCGCCGGAAACCAGGACAACCCTTGCACAGTCTGCCTGCAATTCCTCTTCCAGACCAAATATAAGGCGATACAAGGTAGCTGCTCTTGACAGTATCTTGCGATGCCATATACTAGAAACATGGACATCGAGAAATCGCTTGAGAACTGGAATGTGCAGGCGCGCAAGGGCGTGCTGGAGCTTTGTATTTTGAACGCCCTGGGCGCGGAGCGGCTGTATGGTTACGACATCGTCAAGCGGCTGCGTGTGGTTGACGGGTTGGTGATCGGCGAGGGGACGATCTATCCAATCCTCAGCCGGTTCCGGACCCAGGGGCTAGTCGCGGTCGAGCTCGAGGAGTCATCCGGAGGCCCGGCGCGCAAGTATCACAGGCTGACGGCGCGGGGCGAGAAGGTGCTGGCGCGGATGAACGCCGCATGGGACCAGATCGAGGCAGGCATCAGGAGCTTGAGGAAGGGGGAAGCCGATGGTCGAGCTGACTGATTCCGCGAGACATTGTCTGGATCTGTACCTGGCCGACGTGCGCGCGTCGCTGGCTCCCTGCCCGTCCGTCGATGTCTCGGACGTGGAACGCGACGTGCTCGAGCACATCGATGTTGCCCTGGCTGGAACCGAGGGAGCCGTCGATTCACCGGAATTACAGGGCGTGCTTCAGAAGCTCGGCAGCCCCTCGCAATGGGTGCCGCAAGACGAGATCAGCGGGGTCCGCCGCGCCTTACTGGCGCTGCGGTCCGGCCCGGATGACCTGCGGCTCGGCTACATCTGTTTCGGCCTGCTGGCCGGAAGCCTGTTCCTGGCGGCCTGCATCAACGCGGTGCTGGGCTTCGGACAGACCCTGCCGTTTCTGCTGCTGGGAATCGCTTCGAGCTTCATCTTCGCCCGCGCCTGCCTGTCCGCCGGGGCCGGCTGCGGCGGAGTGGATCGATGGTTGATCTATCCTTCACTTCTTGTGGTGTACGTGCCGGTTAGCGCTGTCTTGCTGCTGGGACCACTGGCTCTCGCGAGCCTCCCGGACTACTTCCTCAAGGGTCCGGGCGCGACGGAGGACATCCGCGCCTGGTGGCGATTCGTTGGCTCGGGGACGATCCTTGCGCTCTCCTTCCTGACCTTCGCTTCATTGTGGTGGGCAATTCTTCTCCTGGTCGCCTGGCGCTGGCCGTCCCTCGTGCGTACTGTCTTCGCGCCGTTCGCCCGGCACTTCCGCGGTCGGACGCTCTTTCTTGTCCTCAGTGTCATCTGCCTGCTGATCTTTCTTGGCTGTGTGGAGTTCTGGCACTTGCAGGTGCAGCGTATCCGGGACATGCAGGCCCATCCGGCACCCTCGTCACCAGCGCCAGCAAGAAATACAACAGCATCATCACATGCGCGATCTTGAAGACGCCCTGAAGGCGGTGATCGAGCATCCCGGCGATCTTGCGGCACGTCTGGCCTACGCCAGCGCCCTGGATGCCCGCCACGATCCGCTCGGCCAGTTCATCCGCTTGGAATGCCAGCTCGCACAATCGCCCCGCGACGTTGACGACACCCGCGAGCTCTGGGCCCGGCGTCTCGCTCTGACTCGAGGCCCATGGTGAAACCTGGCTTGCTCCTCTCTCGGGGATCGCGGAATTCACGCAATTTGATCGCGGGCTGGTGGAATGGGTTCGACTTGACCTCGATGCTCTTCTCGCTCGCGGCGACGCGATTTTCGATCGGTTCCCGATCCGGTCGCTCACGATTCGCGGAGCGAACGGCCGGGTGAATGAGCTGCTCGCGAGTCCCTGGATTGACAGGATCGAGTTTCTGGGGCTCGAGCCGAAACCCCGTCCATGCCAGCTCAGAGGCTACTCGCCATCGGACCGCGAAGTTCTGGTCGACGACGACGTGGTGGAACTGGCCGCAGATCCGCTTGAGCTGGCGGCGGCTCAGGCCGGCCTTGCGAGCCAAT
>JBMFUH010001037.1:0-2580 GCA_049966735.1 Isosphaeraceae bacterium | reverse complement strand
CCGGCCGCGTCGGCGCGGTCGACCTGACCCTGCGGAACGATCCCCAGGGAATCGCCCAGCTTGACGTCCGAGCGCAGCTCGTGAACCCCAAGGGAACGGTCAAGGGAGTCGTCGTGTACGCCGCGCCGCTGGCCGCGGGCGCTGGACTGAAGCCCAGGTCGGACGGATCGTGGCCCGCTTTGCCCAACTCGAGTCCCGTCGATCTGAAGGTCGACCCCGCTTCATCGATCGCCTCCGGGCGAATCGCGGTCTCCTTGAGCGGCCAGGGGCCCGAGTCGCGGAAGATCCTGCTCCAGACCGCCTACCGAGACTTCCGCGACCAGCTTGTCTACGGCAAGCCTCGCGAGGTGGACTTGCCCCCCAAGGCGGGCCGGATTCTCCCTCCGGGCGCACTCCAGCGTCTTGTGAACGTTCTCAAGAGGCGGAGCCTGACCAAGCTCGGCGCGCTGAGCGACCCGGACAAGGACTGTAAATTGAACAAGGATGATCAGACGCTGAAGGTCGCGATCGACTTGCCCGGCAAGCTGCACACTCTGGCCCCCGAGATCACCGGCAAGAACAAGAAACCGCTGCACAACGCCCCGATGATGTTGGCGGACATCGAGGGGGATTTCCTGGCGATCGTCGAGGTCACCGGTGAGATTCGGCCCGGCCCGAGCCCGCCCAAGGACCCTCGTGGCCGCAGACTGCCCTTCACCGTGCAGAGCGCGGGGCTCTTGCTCTACCAGGACAAAGACAACTTCATGAGGCTGGAGCGAGCGGGCAGCGTGCTCAAGGACCTCACGGCCGTTCACCGGCTGATCATCGAGATCGTCCGCGACGGCAAGCAGGCGCGCACGCCGATTTACCTGAACGTCCCCGATTCAAACGCCACGCTTTTCCTGGTTCGTCACCAGGGGCGCGTGCGCTGTCTGTATAGCCCGGACAACTCGCGCACGATCTACGTGTTCAAGGAGCTGGCGCTCGACTTCCCCAACAAGGTGAAGGTGGGCCTGACCGCGGCCAACGTCTCCACCAAGCCGTTCACCGCGACCTTCGAGAACTTCGCCCTGATCGATGACTCGGCCAAGATCCAGCAGTTTGATTTTCATTGAGGAGATAAACGTCTCGGAGACGAGGAATCCGCTTGATCGTCTCGAACCAGCGAGTCAATCGTCCAGCAGCGATCGTCGCCTGAGCGTCTGGTAGTCCAGAACACTGAGGTTTGATCTGGCGAGGAAGTCCGCGAGCCGTGAGTCGGCGGTCAGGACGACACAGTTGGGTCCGGTTGCCTCGAGAATGCCCAGGTCCGTAAGGCCGAAGTCCACGAAGCGATCGTTGGCTGCGATCCGCCTGGCGGCAACCGGGCGCTCATCGAAATCGTCGATGACCTGAGCGAATGTCTTGAACAGATCATCCCTGGCTGGCCTCTTGGACTGGGCCAGCAAATTGCTAACCTCGGCGAGAATGTGTGGGGTCGTGAGCCGGTCTGGGTATGTATCGACGACCTTCCTGAGACGAAAAAAATCCTCCGCAGCGTAGTCCCGAGTGTTCTTGTGCCTCGAGACATAGGCCGGACTGTAGAGACCGACAACGAAGACCAGCAGAAAATTGGTGTCGAGCAAGACGCTACGGGAGCCTTTCTCCGGCCGATCGGCATTGGTTCTGTTCTTTGTCCTTTTCATATCTCCGCGTATTTCATTCCCACGAGCTTCCCGTCCTTGGTATCGACTGTGAAAGTCTTGTACTTCTTTCGGGGCTCCTGCAAGAGAGCACCGAGTCGATTGAACTCATCGGTCGGTTTCGGCGCGGGGCGCTTCTCGCGCACAGGGTACCCCAGTGTGATCCTCCAGAATCTCTTGTTCTCAGTCAGCTCGAATTCCTCCAGGGTTATCCCTTTCTCGTCGCCGAGCTCCTGTTTTCCCAAGAGATCCACCAGGTGGGCACGAGCGATTTCGGCTGCTTGTTTCACGTCGATCATCGAGTATGACTCCGACAGCGATTCGGGTCATTGTTGACCCTCTCATGATAACACTCCGTCTCGAGGTCAGGCGCGGTCTCTATTCTTTCGTGTCTTCCGCCTTGAACTCATCAACCTCCGGCGGGGTGCTGGCCTGGAGCTGGTGGGCGATTTTTCCTGCCTGGCGGAAAGCTCGCAGGATGTTGCCGCCCAGGATCTTGTGCACAGCTGCTTCGGAATAGCCGCGACGGAGCAGTTCTTCGGTCAGGCGAGGGTAGCGGGAGACGTCGTCCAGCCCTTCGGGCCAGCGTTCGATGCCGTCGAAGTCGGAGCCGATGCCGACGTGGTCGATCCCAGCGACCTGGACGAGGTGATCGATGTGGTTGGCCACGTCCTTGATGGTGCCTCGCGCCAGCCTCACTCCCTCGGTGCGATACCACTTTTCCATGGCCTTCTCGCGCTCCGCCGGATCGGCGTACTTGCGGCGGTATTCCTGGGAGATTTGCCGGACGGCACGGGCCGATCCGGGCACGATGAAGCCGGAATAGAAGTTGACCATCACCACCCCGCCGTTCTGCTTGACCTTCACCAGGATGTCGTCGGGGACGTTGCGGGGCGACGGGCAGAGGGCAAAGGCGCTC
>JBMFUH010001036.1:0-2582 GCA_049966735.1 Isosphaeraceae bacterium | reverse complement strand
CCGTGCAAGGCAACCTCCCAGGCGCGGCGACATCGCCCTGGACGTAGTAGTTTTTCGAATTGTAGGCCGTGACGTCGACCAACACGCGGAGGCATGCTTCGGGGGCAATGACACCTTCGATGATCTGCGAGCCTTCTATCTCGGCTTGGGGTAATACCTCCTTCTTTTCCCCGGCCTGGACCTCGATCGTGACGGTCACCTTGCCACCCGCTTCAAGCGGAACCTCGACGGGCTTCTTGGGTTCCTCGGGCCTATTCTCGTCCTGTTCCTGGCGTCTCGCGATGAGTCGGACGCGCCCCTGCGGTCGTGGACGAGCGTGCTGGTAAGGGATTTGTGTTCTCCGGACGGTTGAGCGTCTCGGATAGCTAGCCGCCGCGGAGTCGGGTTTCTTCGCCTCCTCGTTCGGTTTCTTGTCCTCATCCAGGTCGAAGGGGGCGCGGCCCGGCCCAGGAAGGGCCGGGATCTTGATTTCCCCCTTCGGCCATTCGGGCATGGGTTCCATGCCATCCTCTTCCCGGAATTTTAAGAGGCCCAAGCACTCGTCGCTTAAGTACTGTCTCATGTGCTTGATGATCTTCACCTTGGCCTGCTCGATGGTCAGTCCGGCAACGTGAACCTCGCCGTAGAAGCCCAGGCTGATCTTGCCGTCGGACCTCACCAGCCGCTCACCCGAGATCGGCCGTCCCGGGAGTGCCTCGAGCACCTCGACCAGGACCAGATCGGGCGGCTCGATCACGTAAGGGGCTTCGCTGATCATCGCCCCTTCGTGCGGCGGCGGATTGTCGGGAATCGCCGGCAGTCCGTGCGGCTTCAGATCATAGTTTTCGAAGACCTTGTCGACGGCTGCCCTGGCCTCGGCCGCCGTCATCCCCTTGTGGGCCGGTGGAGCGGGCTTCTCACCCTCGGCTGGGGGAGCAGGCTCCGGCGGAGCTTCCTTCTTTTCAGTAGCCGCACCGGGCGGCCGCGGAGCCTCTTTCGCCGGCTCCTGACGAGCGGTGAGCACTCCTTCACCGAGGCAAACCAACACAAGAAGCCCACCCAGCGCGGCACAGTATTTCGCTCGATGTCGACTCATGGATCTACGCCCTCGATTCTGAAAGAGAATCCAGAAGAATTGAAACGTGATGCACGGTCGATAGGTAGCCTAACTCGTCCCTGTCGGACCCGCAATCAGGGGGTGGATTGCCACAACGTCGCCTGATTCCCCTTGTTCTCAACGTCCACACTCATCCACAATGGCACAGGATCGGCGACGTGATTCGATCCAAGCTTTTGCCTTGGCCGACGAAGATTCGTAGGGTGGGTCACGCAGCGCAACCCACCGCATCCCAGGCCCTCTTGGTGGGTTGACCCACCCTACCCGGTCGCGAGAACGACATATTCATGGAATCTTTTGAAGAATATTCCCGGCGGATCGGCCGCGGCCAGGTGCCCAGCGAGGCCTGGCAGCGGTTCATTCCGCTGTTTCCCTGGTTCATCGGGCTCTTCCTGTTCCTGGGTCTGCTCTTCGACTCGTCTTACACGGTCGAGCCGCACGAGCAGGCCGTGGTCTTGCGGTTTGGCAAGTATCACGCCACGACCATGCCCGGGCTGCATTTCAAGTTGCCGATCGTCGATCAGGTGCTCAAGGTGAGCGTTGAGGAGCACGGCCTGCGCCTGCCGTTCGGGGCCCAGTCGTCGGGGGAGAATATCACTCCGGCGGAAACCATGAGACAGGTCGAGGACGAGACGCTGATGCTCACGGGAGACCTGAACGCCGCGTCCGTGGAATGGACCCTGGCCTGGCGCGTCACTGAGCCTTCGGAATACCTCTTTCGCTTCCCGCGCGACATCAGGGATCAGTTCGCCAACGAGCTGATCACGTTCGTCTCCCGAACCGTCATGAACCGGCTGGTCGGCGATTACTCGTTTGACGAGGTGATCGGACCCAAGCGCGGCGACATCGCCAACGAGGCGCGCGGCGAGACGCAGCGGATCCTTGACGCCTACGCCTGCGGCATAACGATCACGGCCCTGCAAATGCAGCGGGTGATTCCGCCCGAAAGGGTCAAGCCGGCCTTCGACAAGGTCAACGCCGCCATCCAGCTCAAGCAGAAGCTGGAAAACGAGGCCGAGTCCGAACGGAACAAGCTGCTCCCCGAGGCGAAGGCGTCTCGCGACAAGCTGATTCGCGAGGCCGAAGGCTACGCGTCGCGGCGCCAGGCCGAGTCGCAAGGTGAAATCGAGGCCCTGCTGCTCAAGTATCAAGCCTACAAACGAGCCCCCGACATCACCCGCCAGCGGCTCTACATCGAAGCCATGCAAGACCTGCTGACAAGCGTCAAGAACAAGACCGTGATCGATGCCGATCTCAAGCAGATCTTGCCGCTCTTGAACCTGGACTCAAAGGGAGGAAGCGGTCAATGAACAGTCGCCGATGGCTCGCCGTACTGATCGGCGTGTTCCTGGTCCTGATCTTTCCCTTGAGCCAGACCGTTTGCTACACGGTCACCGAGCGCGAGCTGGCCGTGCTCTTGCAATTCGGCGAGCCCGTCGCCAGCCGCACCGAGCCGGGGCTCTACTTCAAGCTGCCGCTCATTCAA
>JBMFUH010001035.1:0-2589 GCA_049966735.1 Isosphaeraceae bacterium | reverse complement strand
CACGCCGAGGGGAATGCCGACTTCGTCGCCCCCTGGTGGCCCCAGCTCAACGACTGGGCGAAGTACCTGGAAAAGTACGGCCTCGACCCCGAGGAACAGCTCTGCACCGACGATTTCATGGGCCACCTGGCGCACAATGCGAACCTGTCGATCAAGGCGATTCTCGGCCTTGCCTGCTACGGCGACCTCTGCCGGTTCCGGGGCGACAAGCCAACGGCCGACCGCTACTTCGCCCTGGCAAAAGCCGACGCCCAGCACTGGATGAAGGTGGCCGCCGAGGGCGATCACTACCGCCTGGCGTTCGACAAGCCGGGAACCTGGAGCCAGAAGTACAACCTGGTCTGGGACCGTATCCTCGGCCTGAACATCTTCCCCCCCTCCGTCGCGCGAAAGGAGGTCGCCCACTACCAGAAGATGATGCTCCGCTACGGCCTTCCGCTCGACTCTCGCACCCATCTGACCAAGACCGACTGGTCGTTCTGGAGCGCCTCGCTGGCGGCCAGCCAGGCCGACTTTGAATCGTTCATCGCGCCAATCTATGATTATCTCAATGAAACCACCGTCCGCGATCCAATCGCCGATTCCTACATCACCGACAACAAGAAGAGCGGCGGAATGCACGCGCGGCCGGTCGTGGGCGGGTTTTTCATCAAGATGCTCCACGACCGCGAAATCTGGCACAAGTGGTCCGCGCGCGACACGCTGAAGCCGGCCAACTGGGCGCCGCTGCCAGCTCCGCCCCGGATCACCATGCTCCTGCCCACCGAAGAGATGTGGCGTTACACCACGCGGAACCCAGGGCCCCACTGGGCGGACCCCGATTTCGACACCAGCGGCTGGAAGTCGGGCCAGGCCGGTTTCGGCACCAACCCGCCGGGATTCGTCCGGAGCACCGACTGGACCGGCCACGACATCTGGCTCCGCCGGGAGATCACCATCCCCGACGGCAAACATCCCAATCTTCAGTTCGTGGCTTACCACGACGAGGACGTGGAAATCTATGTGAACGGCGTTCTCGCCGCGGCGGAAACCGGCTTCACGACAGCTTACCTACCGCTGGAAATCTCCCGACAGGCCCGTGCCCTGATGAAGCCCGGCGCGAAGGTCACCATCGCCGTCCACTGCCATCAAACCACAGGCGGCCAGGGCATCGACGTGGGCTTGGCGGATGTGACGGATTAGAGTGGTTTACCATTGAGTTGCCTACGGGCGCGGTACGATTTCCTTCTCCCGTGGGGAGAAGGTAGGGGCGGATGAGGGTCTGGGGCACACACAAGGGGATGGTGATTTTCCCTCATCCGGCCGTCCCGGCCACCTTCTCCCAGGGGGAGAAGGTATGATCACAACGGTATCCCTTGAAAGCTGTAAGCAACGCATGAGCAAACCGCTCTAGAGCGGTTTTCGCGTCGCGGGCTCACCGTAGGGGCCCGCTGTGCGGACCGTGGGCATCGGCTGGGGATTGGTCCGCACGGCGGACCCTACGATATCTGGACACGGTACAGGAGAGGTCGAAAGATCACGTCGCGGAAGATATCGTGAATTTGGCAGCGGAGACCCGGAATGGAGGTTCGGTACTATCTCGATCCGGACACGATCCGGACACAGGATCACCCCACATCTACGGGCATGGCGTCACTGAGTCCGAGGTGGAACAAGTCCTCCGTGCTCCTGGAGAAGACTATGCGGCAGCAAGAACATCGCGGATGAAGATTGGCCAAACTGGCTCCGGCAGATACTTGCGGGTCGTTTACGCTTCCGACGAAGGCGGCAAGAGCGTCTTTGTTATCACAGCGTACGAGCTCCATGGCAAGGCGAAGAAAGCCCTTCGCCGGCGGCAGAGGAGGAAGAAGCAATGATTGAGCAAGAGTTCCCACCTGGCTGGAATGAGGAGCGGGTCCGTGAAATCTTAGCCCACTACGAGAACCAGACGGAGGACGAGCAGTTCGCCGAGATCGCGGCGGCGCGCGAGTCCGAGAACGTGACGATGATGGCGATCCCGACGGAATTGGTCCCCGAAGTTCAGGCTCTGCTTGCACGGAAACAGAGCGCGTGAAGGACTCCTCACCCGCTCTGTCCCAACCTTGATCCCCGGTCACTTCCCCCGTGATCGCTCGATGAAGGCGGCGCCGTCGTGCTTCAGCTTGAGCAGCGACGGGCCGTGCAGATACATCATGTGGCCGGCGTCGTAGGTTTCGGTCGTGATGTTTTTCCGCAAGACCGGATCGAGGCCTAGGCCGGCCAGCGCGTGCGCGACGGCGCGGTAAGGCGTCGCCAGGTCGAAATAGCCTGAAGCGATCAGGACCTGCATGTGCGGGTTCTTGACCATGGCCTCGCTGAGGGCGCGGGTGGTCGCGGGGTAGCCCATGTCGCTCTGGAAATTCCAGCGGCCAACTCCCTCGCCGAGCACGTAGTACGGAACGTCGCTCTTGTAGCCCAGCTCGCCGCGCAAGAAGCGGTAGAAAGCCGCCGTGTACGGAGCGCGGACGGCGGAGAAGCTCGCGTCAGTGCTGGGACCGAAGTCGGAGGGGCTCAAGTTCTCGATCGCCAGATACCGCGCGTCGTACCGACCGATCGACCGGTGCCGCGACT
>JBMFUH010001034.1:0-2592 GCA_049966735.1 Isosphaeraceae bacterium | reverse complement strand
CGAGGCCAGAACGCGCAGGGCCTGCTCGTTCCGGGCCTTCTGGAGCTTGTCAAACTGCTCGCGCTTAAGCGCGAGCTTCTGCTTTTGCACCGAGCGCTCGTGCAGCGCCCGCGTCTTCTGAGCCTCGGCGAGGGCGAGCTGGGCCCGCGCCTGGTCGTGTCCCTCGATCACGGCCAGCAACTGGCCCGCGACGACCTTATCGCCCTGGTTCACCTCGACGCGCTCGATCCGTGCTCCCGGGCGAGCACCGATAACGACAAGACCGGAGAGGGGCTCGAGCCGGGCCAGGGCGTGAACATCAACGAGCTGAGACGAGCTGGACGTCGCGGTCGCCTGTGGACCACCTGTGTCGCTGCCCACCGTCGTGGTCGAGGCAGAGCGGATCAGATACGCTCCGTACAGCAAGACCCCGATTCCCAGCCAGAGGGCGGCCCGGCGGACAGTTCTCAGTGGTGAGACGGCCGCGTGGGCTTTCGTGGCAAGTTCGTCCATTGCGGGAACTCCGGTCTCGATTGTTGATGCGAGCAGAGGGCGAGGCAAGCTCGATCATAGTCCAGGCCGGTGCCGCGTCCAAGGAATGAGTCGGAAATAACTTCTCGACTTTGAAGGCGAAATCGCCAGCAGCGGTATCCGCCCCTGGAACCGTACAGGGAGTAGGGCGCGCGACAGTCCCGAGTCCCGGTGCTGACAGCCCATCACCCAGGGTTCTCCGCGGCTTGTGCTGAGGAGATTGCTCAAGCCGGCTTGCCGATCAGCTCGGCGATGGTCTTGACGTCGACCGGCTTGGTCACGTGATAGTCCATACCGGCCTCGCGCGACCGCCGCTGGTCCTCTTCCAACCCGTAACCGGACACGGCGATGATCACGGTGTCTTGCAGCCCTGCCTGGCGCAATCCACGCGCGACCTGGTAGCCGTCGAAGTTGGGCAGGCCGATATCCAGGAGTACGACCCGGGGCCGGTACGTCCGGGCCAGCTCGATTCCCTCACGGCCATCAAAGACGGCCTCGACCTCGTAACCGACCAACCGGAGCAGCCTGGCCAGACTCGTGGCGAGATCTCGGTTGTCGTCGATGATCAAGATCCGGTTCTTCTCGACCGTTCCGGCCGTCTCTGGATTCTCAGGTTTCTTGGCTTCCTCGACCATTTGCAGCTCGTCGAGACTTTCGGACATCGTTGACCCTTTGCGTGAGCCACTCGGTACCACACACGTCTCCCTCGCGGCCGCTACCGCAATCGCAATCGAATTTCCAACGCCTGCACCGTCTCGTCCCAGCCAAATCTGTACCACTCATGTAATTCAACGAGTTTGGCCGCGACCGTCAAGCTAGTGGACAGAATGTTCCGGAACCGGAGCCGCCGGAAACTGCACTCCCAAAGGTCCGCTCCGCTCTGTTAAAGTGTCCACTCGAGAGGTCGGTCGAGTGCCATCGAGATCGCGAGACGGACCGAGGGATCGGATGTTGACATCATCTCCGGAATGCTGGGATCACACCGTGCCGTCACGCGACGGCCTGCCTCTGAAGGTGCGGTGCTGGTTCACCCCGCGGGCGCGTGGCATGGTGGTCGTGGCCCACGGCCTGGGCGATCACGCGGGGGCGTATGCACATCTGGCCGAGGCGATCGGCCGTCCGCTCGGCGTCGACTTCCTCGCGCCCGATTTCCGCGGCCACGGCCGCAGCCCGGGACGCAGGGGAGTGGTCCGGCGCTACGAAGACCTGGTGGAAGACCTCAATGCCATCGTGGCCTGGGCGCGCAGCCGCCACCCCGAGCTGCCGCTCTTTGTCCTGGGTCATTCGAACGGCGGTCAGGTCGTGTTGAGAATGGCCCTCCGGCCGCCGCCGGGGCTGGCCGGGGTGATTGCCTCCAACCCCGCCATCCAGATCGCCATGCCCGTGCCGCCGGCCAAGCTCAAACTGGGGAAGCTCCTGCTGTCCCTGGCCCCCTGGCTCACCCTCCGCTCGAACGCTCCGTGTACCTGGATGACCCGCGACCCGGCGATGCAGCAGAAATATCGCGCCGACGGCCTGCGGCACAACCGCGTGAGCGCTCCGCTCTACTTCGGCATGGTCGAGGGGGGCGAGATGCTCCTGGCCAGGGCCGGCGAGATCACCACGCCGATCCTCATGATCATCGGCGGCCAGGACCCGGTGATCGACCCCGCCACCAGCCGCGAGTTCTTCGACCGGCTCGCATCCCCCGACAAGACACTCTTGCTCTACCCCAAGATGCTCCACGAGCCGTTCAACGAGCTGGGCCGCGAGCAGGTCTTCGACGACCTCGCTCGCTGGCTCGATGCGCGGCTGGTGGTGATTGGTTAGCGGGCAGTGGGCAGCGGGCAGGTAGGGCGGACACTCCTGTCCGCCCGCGATCGGGGGAGCAGAATGGGATGGGGAGTAGAACAGGAGGGAAGAGTAGAATGGGACGGGAGCCTTTCTTCTTGTAGGCGGCACACCCCCGAATGACACTCGTCCCCTTTTACGACCCAGGGATCGCGAAGCGACCCCGAAAACCGGATACGGGGCTTGACCCCGCGAAGCCCTCACGGCCATCAAAGACGGCCTCGACCTCGTAACCGACCAACCGGAGCAGCC
>JBMFUH010001033.1:0-2599 GCA_049966735.1 Isosphaeraceae bacterium | reverse complement strand
TTCGATTCGTGGTTCCCGCCTTCTTCGTCTCCTTCCATGAGATGATCCCAGGCCAGCTACGCGACGGGCCAGCCAATTGTTCCATCGCAAGGTGTTGGCTCCCTCCTGCCGCGCCGGACGTCATCCCCGCATCCCATCCGTGTTTCATCCGTGTTTCATCCATGGCTAATTTCCCCCTCGGTCCCCACCTCGGCCTCTGGAGCCGACCACTTTTGCTGACAGTCGGAATGAGGGTGGTCCATGCCCGCTCGCTGGTTTGATCGCTGAGCGGAAAAGCGGCGTCGAGCTTGCCCGCGCGGGCACCAGAGTGTTGACTTCGCCCTCGGCACGCGGTAGTGGTGAAGGTGGTTTGTGCACCCACGAGAGGGGTCGATGTTGCCCCATGATTCCTCCCAGCTTTTTCTCTCTGCCTTCCCGCACCCACCCGCCTCGCGCGGGAAGCAATCGCGGCCTGCACGGACAGGACCACACCTTTTCACTCGTTCCACCATGCTCGAGGAGTAAACCGATGACTCCCTCCCGAGAATCCCAGTCGATCTCACGACGTGACTTCGTGAAGGAAACCGCGGCAGCCGGCGCGGCGCTCGGCGCCGGCGCGGCGCTGGCCCACACGGCCCACGCGGCCGGCAGCGACGTGATCAAGATCGGCATGATCGGCTGCGGCGGCCGGTGCACCGGCGCGGCGGACGACGCCATGACCGCCGACCCCAGCGTCCGGCTCGTCGCCATGTGCGACCTGTTCAGGCACAAGATCGAATCGAGCCGGTCGTTGCTGCGGGCCGGAAAGCCCGCTCAGGTGCAGGTGGACGACGACCACTGCTTCGTGGGCCTGGACGGGTACAAGAAAGTCATCGACAGCGTCGATTACGTGCTCATCGCCTGCGCGGCGAAGTTCCACGCGATGTACCTCAAGGCCGGCATCGAGGCTGGCAAGCATGTGTTCGTCGAGAAGCCCCACGCGATCGACCCACTGGGCATCCACGTCGTGAAGGAGGCCACCGCGCTCGCGCAGCGGAAGAACGTGGGCATCCTCTCGGGGCTCATGAGCCGCTTCGCGCCGCCCATCCGCGAGACGGTCAAGCGCGTGCAAGGCGGCCAGATCGGCGAGATCACGACCATCGAGGAGAACTTCATCCGCGGCCCGTACGGCAGCATCAACCGCGCCGCGAACATGCGCGAGCTGGAGCAGCAGTACGCCAACCAGTACCGCTTTTCGTGGCTCTGCGGCGACGACGTTGTGCAATCGCTGGTGCACAACCTCGACCGCGCCACCTGGACCCTGAAGGAGACGCCCCCCGTGCGGTGTCACGGACTGGGCGGCAGATCGGGCCCGCAAGACCTCCTGGGCGATGTCTTCGACCACCATTCGGTCGTTTACCACTACGCCAACGGCATTCGCCTCTACGCCTTCTGCCGGACCACCAACAACTGCTACAACGAAGACTCGAGCATCATCATCGGCACGAAGGGAATCGCCTACCTGAAGTCCGGCCAGATCACCGGCCAGCAGCCCTGGCGGTACAAGGGTCCCAACGTCAGCCCCTACGTGATCGAGCACGAGGAGTTCATCAAGTCGATCCGCGCGGGCAAGCCGATGAACTGCGGCGAGTACGCGGCCCGGAGCACGCTGGTGGCCATCATGGGCCAGCTCTCGTGCTACAGCGGCCAGGAAGTGACCTGGGACGAGGTGAGCAAGTCGAAGTTCTTCTTCCCGCCCCGGCCCGAAGCCTGCACCTGGACCATGGAACCGCCCACCAAACCCAGCGCCAAGGGCGAATACCCCGTGTGCGCGGTCCCCGGGACGACCAAGATTCTTTGATCACCCAGGAACAGATGGAAAATATGTAAACAGCATTATTTTTCTGAGTAATGTTCTCAACCACGGACGGCACCGGACAGCACGGAACGAATCAAAGAAGGCGAGAATTGTCCTGACCTCTTGGGACCGCGGATACGGCCGGCGGAGGCGACGGGCAAGCGATCGCATCTTCTACTTGTCAACTTTCTCCTGTCCGTGCCTTCCGTGCTTTCCGTGCTTCAATCTCTCACCCATCGCGAACGGCGGCAACCGCCGTCACGTTTGGAGGGCATGATGAGACAATGGCTTCTGGCAGCGGTCCAGATGGCAACCGGCGGGCTCCTCGTCTCGACCTGTCTGCTGGCTGCCCCGCCGGGACAGCCGAAGAAGGCACGGGTGCTCGTGCTCACGGGCAATGAGTATCCGGGCCATCACTGGAAGGAGACCGCGCCGCTTCTGGCCAGGTTCCTCGCGGGCGACCCTCGGCTCGAGACGGAGGTGCAACCCGACCCGAGCTTCCTGGCCTCGCCCCGGCTGCACGACTACGACGTCATCGTGCTCAACTACATGAACTGGGAGTCGCCCGACCCCGGCCCCGCCGCCCGGGCAAATCTCCAGAAGTTCGTCGCCGAAGGCAAGGGACTGGTTCTGGTGCACTTTGCCTGCGGAGCCTTCCAGGGCTGGCCCGAGTTCAAGGAGATTGCCGGCCGCGCCTACAACCCCAAGCTCCGGCCGCACGACCCGTACGGCAAGTTCACTGTGAAGATCACCGACCGCGATCATCCGATCACGAAGGGTTTG
>JBMFUH010001032.1:0-2601 GCA_049966735.1 Isosphaeraceae bacterium | reverse complement strand
GCCCCGGGTGATCCAGCGCGCGGAGTCGTGATGGCGACGACGCAGCTTATCCGTGTTCAATCCGTGTTCAATCCGTAACCCTGCACCTTCTTTTGGTTGTGGCTCGGCCGCGCTGTGATCACGTACGTTTAGTTGGGTCAACCGACACCATGAATGGGACGCGGCCCTGGGTCTGCATTCAGGGAGTTTGCATACACGCTATCCTTCAGAGCTGGGCCATCCAGTCATGCCAGTGTTCCGCCTTGGTGCCGACATCGTCTTTCCTCCGGTCCAGCTTGCCGAGCCGGAGGGGATCCTGGCGTTCGGCGGCGACCTCAAGCCCGATCGGTTGCTGGCGGCGTATCGCCAGGGGATCTTCCCCTGGTACGAGCAGGGAGGGCCAATCCTCTGGTGGTCGCCCGATCCCCGGCTGGTGCTCTTTCTGGAGGAATTCCATCTGTCGCGGCGGCTGCGCAGGACCATCCGTCAGGGGCGGTTCGAGATACGGTTTGACACCGCGTTCGCCCAGGTCATCAAGGCGTGCGCGGAGGTTGCCCGGGCTCACGAGGATGGAACCTGGATCACTCCGGAGATGCAACGGGCGTACATCCGTCTCCACCAGCTCGGTCATGCTCATAGCATGGAAAGCTGGCGGGGTGAACGGCTGGTGGGGGGAATCTACGGCGTACGGGTGGGCCGCTGCTTCTGCGGCGAGTCGATGTTCCATCACGAGACCGATGCCTCGAAGGTCGCGCTCGCCGCGCTGGTGGAGCGTCTGCGGCAGGAAGGCGTCGAGCTGATCGATTGCCAGGTCTCCAGCGAACACATGCTTCGCCTGGGCGCGCGGGAGATCCCTCGCGCCCGCTTCCTGGCATTCCTCAAGCCTCCCTGACGGGCATTCCACCATTTCATCTTGCCGAATGGCTGCTGGCGCGCGATCCTGGTTTCGACAGTTGTCGTGAGCGTCGTGAATCCGGCAATCATTTCGGGAGTTCCTGGTTCTTAGTTCCTGGTTCCTAGAGCGGTTTTCGGGTCGATCGCTCACCGTAGGGTCCGCTGTGCGGACCGACGGCCAGAGCAATTGGTCCGCACAGCGGGCCCTACGATATTCAATGAGTGCGCAAGCCGACTGCAAACCGCTCTAGATGTGTATTTACTAGCAACTAGCAACTAACAACTAGAAACTGATATGGGGAGCAAGGATTCGACCATGTCACGCCGAACACAGATGATAGTCGTTGGCCTGATCATCCTGGCCTTGGGGATCGAGATCGTCGTGCGGATCACCAGTCCATCGCGGACCAGCGTGCAGATCATCAACGCGGGAGACACGCCGATCGACAACCTGGTGGTGATCTACGCGGGCAGCCGCGTGGCCGTGGGCGCCGTGCCCGCCGGCGCGAATACCCAGGTGGGGCTCTCAGGCTCGAGGAAAGGGACGCTCTCGCTGGAATTCACCCAGAAAGGCAACCCGATGTCGGGATTCCAGATCGCCGACTTCGATCCCCGGTCCCTGCAGCGGGATGGACTGAGGCAGGTGCTCACCATCATGCCCAACCAGGTCACGAAGTACATGGACGATGATACCGACACCACGCCGCTGGGCCGTCTCGGCAGCAAAATCAGCGACTGGGTCTCCGGCGAACTGGAACTTCCCCGGTGACCGGCCCGGCATTGTGATTCCCTGGCTTTTCCCATGCCCGAGACTACACGAACGTTTGTCGCCGTCGAGATCCCCGCGCCGCAGGGCGAGAAGCTGACCCGCCTTCAGCAGCAGCTTGCCCCGCGGATTCCCACCGCGCGCATGACCTCGAGCCCTCCATTTCACCTGACGCTGGCGTTCCTGGGGGATGTGCCGAACACGGATTTGAACCTGGTCTGCCGTGCCGTGGCCGAGGCGTGCGGCCTGTTTTCCTCCTTCGAGCTCTGGCTTGAGGGAGTGGGCGCATTCCCCAGCCCGACGCGGCCCCGGGTGATCTGGGCCGGGCTGGTGGCAGCCGACGGCTCGCCGCTCGCCGAGTTGCACCAGACAATTGCCAGGGCGCTCAAGAAGGTCGGCTACCGCCCCGACGACAAGTTCTCGCCCCATGTCACACTGGGACGGATCCGCCAGGACCGGCGCGGGGGACGTTCGCCCGACCTGACCGCCATCTTTCAGCCCTTTCAGAACTGGTCGGGCGGGACATTCCGGGTCAGCGAGGTCGTCACCTTCTCGTCAACCCTCACCCCGGAAGGCCCCATCTATGCCCCCCTGGCCCGGGCACCTCTGGCCGGAGAAAATAACCCTTGACGCCTTGACTTAACGGAAAAAAACACCGATACTTTAGTGTTCTTGCGTACAGAAACAACGTTGGTCATGAGGGAGCGAAGGTCGTGGCAAAGCGACAAGGTACAACTGAAGTCAAGCCAGCGCCGGCTACCGCGGAGGCGAAGGCGCTGAATAATGCCATCAGCCAGATTGAGAAGACCTTCGGCGCCGGTGCCATCATGAAGCTGGGGGAGGGCTCCCACCTTGAGGTCGAGGGGATCTCAACCGGGGCCTTGTCGCTGGACCTGGCGCTGGGCGGAAAGGGCCTGCCGCGCGGGCGGATCATCGAGCTTTTCGGACCGGAATCCAGCGGC
>JBMFUH010001031.1:0-2607 GCA_049966735.1 Isosphaeraceae bacterium | reverse complement strand
CCCCACGGCGACCACCAGGTCTCCCGGCTTGACTCCCTTGCTGATCTCGCGGAAGCCGTCGCGGAGGACGCCGGGGATACCGACGTCGATGGTGACCGGTTTGTAGGCTGGGATCGGCTGGCCCGCCTCGTCCAAAACTGGCTTCCTGGTCAACGGGTTTTCGATGACGTACGCCTTGCCCTGCTCGTCCTTGGCTTGGAGCACGAAGACCTTCTTCAGCCCCTGATCGGACTGGAGCGATTGCTCGCGAATCAGGAGCGCGGGGTGGGGATCGCCGATGGGCAGGCGAACCTTCACGAAAAGGCCGGGGGTGATGAAGTGGTTGGGATTGCTCATCTTGGCCCGGAACCTCAATGTCCCAGTGTTCAGGTCAACACGGTTGTCCGTGAAGTCGACCACCGCCTGGTGAGGAAAAACGGGATCCCCATCGGCGTCTTTCTCATCGGAGAGGCTGACCAGGAGCGGCACCTCCTTTTCCGATTTCGCTTTGATCTTTCCCTCCTGGAGCAGACGGCGGATGCGCAACATCGCCCCTTCGTGGACGTCGAAATAGATGTAGAGCGGGTCCTGGCTGACGATCGTGGTCATCGGCGTGTCGTCGGCCTTGACCAGGTTGCCGGGGTCGACCATGCGGCGGCTCAGCCGGCCGATGACTCCCTTGGGGAGGTCGGCGGTGACCTTGGTCCAGTCGAGGTCCAGCTTCGCCAGGTCAAGATTGGCCTTCGCGGTGTTCAGGGCCGCCTCGGCCTCGGCGTGATCGAACGCGTATCGATCGTACTCCTCGCGGCTGATCGACAGATCCCGCTTGAAGAGAACCTCGGCGCGGAGATACTCCTTGTTCAGCCGCTGGGCATGCGCCACGGCCTGCTCGTACAAAGCCTTTTGGCGATCATACGTCGCCTGGAAGGGACGAGGATCAATCAGGAAGAGCACGTCACCGTTCTTGACTTCCTGGCCATCCTGGAAATACACGTCTTTCAGGTAGCCGGAAACCCGCGCACGAACCTCAACCGTGTAGATCGCGTCGATCCGGCCGGGAAAATCCTCATAGTCGGTCACAATCTGAGTGATCGGCGTGTCGTAGACCACCAGGGGTTCCTGGATCGGCGGCGGACCGGTATTCGAACTGGCCTGGCCGCACCCCGCCACGGCAGCCATGCCCGCCATCAACAAGAGCCCTGCACACGCGCGGCAAATCATGGGTGTCGGAGCCTCCGGAAACTCAGTCTGTACAAGCCTGGGTATGCGACTCTGAGACCACGGGATGAATCAGATGACCGTTGCTGGCGGCGAGCATCCGTGAGCGTTCCTGGTCGGTGAGGATGCCTCGAAAGACGATTTCCAGGATGTCCCGCGCCTGCTGTTCCACGGGCTTCTTTTGCCCGGCGAAGAAGTTGGTGAACATCGTGCCATAGATCAGGTTGCCCACCACGTCGGTGATGCTCTCCACCGGTAGCTCGCGGACCCGTCCCTCGGCGATCAGCCGGGTGTAGAGCTTGTGCCACCGCTGCACATTGACGTCCCGATGCTCGAAGTATGTCGGGCGCTTGCGGTCCTTGAAGTGGGCACGCTCCTGAATCAAGAGTTCCACGTACTCTGGGTGGTTCGCGTAGAATGAGAGGAAGGCATTGACGCCCCGCGCCACCTGCACCAGACCGTCGTCGATCCCCGCGATCTGTGCCAGGATTTCTTCACGCATCTTCACCATCACCCGATCCACCGCGGCCAGAAAAAGCTCGCGCTTCGTGGGGAAATGACGGAAGATGGTCCCCTTGCCCACCTGAAGCCGCTCGGCGAGATCTTGCGTGTTTGCGTTTGCAAAGCCATGCTCAGCAAAGAGTTCGGTCGCGGCGATCAGAATGTCTTCCTTCCGCGCCAGAACATCCTCGTCAGAGCAGCACCGCTTCTTCCTGTCTTGAATCTGATTCATGAATCTCGCCTCACTGAGGACTGACCGGTCAGTCCACATTGTAATTCCCACAAACGGTATGTCAACGGAAAAATTTTCCGGTTACCTTGAATGGTCGAATTGCAAAGCATGGGAGCACGCTTGGTGCACGCCGTCCATTCGGCGCGGGGCTCCAGTCCCCGCCGTGTGGCTTGACCGCGGGGTCCCCGCTGGGGTTTGGGATGGACAACCGCAGTCAGGTGGCAAGGTCGGTCCCGGCACGCCGCGATTGCCATAAGATGGGCGGAACTGGTTTCTCTTCTTCGTTTCCTTCTCTTCCTTCTGTTCCAGAATAACCTCCAAGCATGCACCCGCTGCTTTCCAGAGCTGATGTCCAGGTTCCATCGGTTCGTGTGCGTCGACCGGCTTTCGAGGCTTGGCTTGACCCGTGCAAGCAAGCATTGAACAGAAGAAAGCGAAGACAGCGTAGAATCCCGTCCTGATCCTGAGCCGCCAACCGATCGATCGACTCCTTCTCCCTCCGTGACATTCATTTCGCCCGCATCATCCGGGGTTCGGGACGAGCAAGAAACCCGGATTTCCGGCTGTGACATCCGCAAATCCGGTCTTGCCGGTCATCCGGCCGCCGTCGGCCACGGATTCTGGGCAAAGACGCCTTCTTATGCCGCATAATTGGCCCAAGGACCTGCCTTTTCTTG
>JBMFUH010001030.1:0-2609 GCA_049966735.1 Isosphaeraceae bacterium | reverse complement strand
TTAAAGTGGGCTAACGGCGACGAGTGACCTCCAAGAGGCCGGGAATTGCTGCAACGAGCACCAGATGAACTCCATCCACCAGGTAACTCACGTAGCGAGACAGGTAGGAGTTCCGGGTAACCGGGCGATCCTTGTTGCGCGGAGAGATCACCTCCACGGCAGCCACCAACTGTCCCTGGAGCTCCACGAACACGGCAGTGCCGGGATCAAGCGTCGCCACGGCAAGTTCCTGGTCGGGCTCAACCCGCACCAGGTCGGGGTTCGTCAGATCGATTTTCAGGGGGGACAAAGAGCCCGGCTCAACGGGCCACTGGCGCACGCCGACATCCGGACGCGGGGCCGGTCGGCCAATCGCAAGGAGCGGAGCCGAGCCAATAAACGCTCGGTACTGTGCTGGCAGCCTGGGCTTGATCCAGCGGAGCAACTCCGTGATCCAGAGATGGTGCACCCCTTCCCAGCCCGGGCGGTCGGTCCAGTCGTGCAGCGGCATGAGGATTCATCCTTCCGTCGTGTAATCTCACAGACATTTTACGATCGAACCGTCGAACTTCCCACCAGCGCAGCCGCTGCCGAAAGGGGCCTGCCTGGCCTCCCCGGTTGTTGTTCATCTGGAATGCCGGTTACACACATTCTGTACTTTGGCTGTAAGGCCCTGGTGTTGATTTCAAGGGTTCATCCAGGCCGCGGCTCGCTGGGAAGATCTTCAGAAAGGAACATGCATGAGATTCACAATGAGGTCTTTCCAGGCACTCACGATGGCGCTGGCCGTCATGGCCGCGCCTTCGGGCGGAGGAATGACGGCCCGTGCCGCGGAGCCGGCAGCAAGTCTCGAAGGGACCTGGAAGCTGGTCGTCCTGGCCTTCGGCGAGGATGAGTTTGCCATCATCAAGGTGGAGCAGCGGGACGGCAAGTCGGCAGCCAGCGTGGTCTCCGCGCAGAACATGGTCGTCGGCAAGGCGGATGACCTGAAGATTGATCCGATCGCGATCGACGGCAATTCCCTGTGGTTCGATCTCAAGACGCCCGATAGTTCCCACCGATTTCAGGGGAACCCTGCCGAATCGGGCCCAGCCACCGGACAGATTCTGGGCGCCTTCAACTTCCGCGGTGACAACCATCCCGCTCGCCTCCAGCGAACCGAGAGCACCAAGGTCGCCGACTTGCAACCCGGCCCGATGTTTCAGGAGTACGTTTCCGCGGCCCGGGAGAAGGATGCCCATGTCAAGGGCGAGAAGCCGCGCGAATCGATCAGGAAGCACGCCGGGAATCCGACCAGTTACCTCTTTTACACGGAACTGCTGAACTCGGCCGCGGCGGCGAAGGGATGAGGTGAAAAGGGGTAGAAAAGCGGAAGCGGGGACATTTTCGGGCCTCCGCAAGGGCGGAAAGGCGGGAACGGGGGACATTTTCGGGCCTTCGTGACGGACAAGACAGCCGCGGGTGACGTAGCGGCAGGTGAGCGCCGCGACCGCCGACCCGCGATTGATCAACGTACTCCGAGGGAAAAACCACCACGCGAAGGAAAACTCACAGCCTCAGAGCGTCGTAGACTGCATTCCCACGCAGAGCGTGGGAACGAGATGCTCCGATGCCTCGGTCACGCATTGACATTCCCGCCCGGCATTCTTGCTACAGTCTCAATCTCCAGCGTAATTGGGGAATTCTTGAGGCGGAATCACTGTCATCCACCCACTCGAAAACGGCAAACCCATCAAGAGCCGTCCAACCGACCTCCTCTGGCCAGGCTGCGCGCTTGGAAGAATCTGACCAGGTGCATTCCCCGGAAACCACTCTTTTTCCAATGAGCTTGACCGGAATCGCTGCGGGCTCTCTAATAAGAATAAGGTCACGCTGATCGGTAAGGGGACGTAGAAATCCTGTCCGCTCGGCGTCTCGGTCAAGTATCAACGGCTGTTGTGGCTTGCCACGGAGGCCAGGCCGGGAAGACTGCTCGCCATTGTCGACACGCAAGGCGTGTCGCCCCAGGTAAACCGGCGCGGGAGCCGGCAGCGGCTCCAGCCCAACCCACCCGACGGAATCTTCCGGATCTCCCCGCGTCACCACCACGGGCCGGCTCAACCAGGCCGGCGGAACTTGTCAGGAGCCCACCGAGCATGATCACGATGCCCAGGGTCTCGGCGGTCCTTCTCATCGCCCTCCAAACGACGTGCATCGCGGCAGGCGTGCCGAATCTCTACGAGAGCACGACCCCGCCCCCAATCGCCAACCAGATTGATCGCATCGTCTTCGCCAGGTTGAACGACCTGGGCATTCATCCGGTCCTCTGCTCCGACGCCGTGTTCGTCCGCCGCGTCTATTTCGATTTGATCGGCACGCTGCCCACCGCCGCGGAAGCACGAGCGTTCGTCCACGATCCGGATACTGCCCACAAGCGATCCGCGCTGATCGATCGCCTGCTCCGGCGCGAGGAATTCGCCTCCTACTGGGCCATGAAGTGGGGCGACGTGCTGCGGATCAAGGCGGAGTTTCCCGTGAATCTCTGGCCGAACGCGGCGCAGGCCTATCACCACTGGGTGCGCGAATCGATCGCCCAGAACAAGCCCTACGACCAGTTCGCCCGCGAGCTCCTGACCTCCAGCGGCAGCAAC
>JBMFUH010001029.1:0-2609 GCA_049966735.1 Isosphaeraceae bacterium | reverse complement strand
CCTTGGCGGCTTTTCGGGACGATTCGATCTCCCGGGCGAGCACGCCACCGGAGCCGCTTTCCCAGGGATCGCTCCGCGGAGGAGAGTCGACCAGCCCGGCAGCGTCTGCCCCGGTCATCCTGTCCGACTCGCGTCGTGCAGCCAAGGGAGGGTCGCGGACGCTCGCTCGCCGCGTGCCGGACAGTCCGGGACCGCGGGCCAACCTGTCGCGGAAACCCGCCGCGACGCGGGCATCCCCAGCCCCGGAGCCAGCTCCGCCCAAGCCTACCTGGGGTGAGCTCGTCTTCGCCAAGAGACCGATTCCTCTTGATGAGTCGATCAAGAAAGCCTCTCGTGTGGTTGCCTCATCAGCACCTGCCGACGGCAAGAAGGCAGGGCAAGCGCCTTCGGCTCGGCCGGAGCCTGTCGCGAAGCCCCCCGCGGTAGGGAACACCGGGGTGAGCTGCGAGTTTGACCCCGTCGAGCGCACGCTCAAGGACTTCCGGCTCCCCGACGCCCAGGGACGGATGCTCGCATTCCACGACATCGATGCGGACCTGGTTCTCATCGACTTCTGGGGAACCTGGTGCGCCCCCTGCCGGAAGTCGATTCCTCACCTGAATGAGATCCAAAAAACGCTGGGGGGCAAGAAGATGCAGGTTATCGGCATCGCCTGCGAGCGGTCCGCGGCCAACGACCGAGCGGCGAAGGTCGCCCAGGCGATCCGGGATCTGAAGATCCAGTACCCGGTGCTGATCACCACCATGAACGGGCACTGTCCCGTCCAGGAAGCGTTTCAGATCCAGTTTTATCCCACCATGGTTCTGCTCGATCGCCAAGGGCACATCCTCTGGCGCGAGCAAGGCGCCACCGACGTGACCCTCGCCCGGATGGACCGGTTCATTCTCAAGAACCTGCACCGCGGCCGGATCGGCGCTGAATCCCAGCAGGCTCGGTCGTCCGCGCCCGGCGACGACTCGATCGTCCGCTGAGGAACAGCTTCAAGCGGTTACTGAGCCAGCTTGATCGTGGTGAACGGCTTGGCCCCCTTCTTGCCCTTGTTACTGGTGCTTTTCGAGTTCCCTTTCGCCGCGCCGCCCGGAGACTCGAAGCGGATCTCCCGGCCCAGTCCGCCGTCGTAGAGCTTGCCGTCCCGGACGTACGCCATGCGACTGGCGAGAGCCTCCTCGACCGTCTTCGCCGACGCCCCATAAACGGGGTCGGCAACGACCGCGCTGTCGAGCGTCACCCCCGTGGGCAGCACGGCGGTGATGGCGTCCTTGTCCTTCAGCGGCGCCGGGGCCGTGCCGCCGGTCGAACCTGAACCGCAACCCGGGCCGACGACGCAAACCAGGGCGAAGGAAAAAAGCCCAAAACCCCGGACGCACACGCTCATGAACCTCATGCCCAGACCCCTTATTTCGTGGCACGATCGTGATGAGACCGGACATAAGTGTGTTCTGCGACTCGCCCGTTCGCAAGATCCGACCGACGATTCACCCCGGCCAAAGCCCAGCCGGCGGGATGGTTCGATTCGCGAGGGGGCGCTGTCGATCGCAACGCGTTTCTCACATCTAGTGTACAATCAGCGTTCGTTGATGTGGCACTTTTCGCCAGGTGGTGCCACGCCGGGCCCTTGATGATGAGAGTTGACACACCAGCACTCCAAGTGGTGATCCTGCCGCGACTTTCGTCGCGCGATCGGCGGCCGGACGGTTGATTTTGAGGTCCTCGAAAGTGGCACTGGATGGCACTTTTTCGACGAAATTCCCGCGTCTGTACACTACTGTACGCCGGGCCCTTCGAGCACGCGGATGGCGGCGCTTCGCGAGAGAGGAGAGGCGCGAAAGTGGATAGGAGACCGCCCCCCTTCCGACTCTCTGCTCTCGACTTTGCATGCTGCTCTCCACTTTCCACGAAGCCGTGCAGTCATGGGTGATTGTGGTCCAGGTGCGAGGCGCACACTGACCCCTCCTTTCCTACCCCACCTATAATATACATCATGTTTCGGCTCGCGGACCCCATCGAAGACAAAAAAGACGCCTGATGTTTCGGTAAAACAATGATTTTACGGAAAATTCCGCGTAACGCGCAAAAATGCCAGACCACAACGCGGCCGAGCCGCAACCAAGAGACGGTGCAGGGCCACGGATTGAACACGGCTTGAACACGGATAAGCTGCGCAGAGTCGAGGGGGACATAGTCAATTGCAACCGCGGACTACACAAACTGGCGAAGATGCATTTCTACCCATTTTGCCCAGAACTCTTGCGCAATTCACGATGTCACCCTCGACTCAATCTCCCGTTAACTTGCCGCGACCACTGGTTGCATGCATCGACCCAATTGGGCTTGGCAAAACAGGCGATTTCGTAGAGACTGGTCTATACTGGTTGCAATCCTATAGGAGAATGTACATGGAATCCGTCGGTTCATTTGAGGCCAAGACCCATTTGCCCCAGCTTTTGGAGCGTGTGGCCCAAGGCGAGGAATTCACCATCACCAAGCACGGCAAACCCGTGGCCCGGCTGGCGCCCGCCGTCCCCGCCAAGCCCAAGGCCGACGGGTGGCTTCGCGGGGTCAGATCCTTTTTTCGGTTTTTACGGGTACCATATAGGGGACCTAGAGCG
>JBMFUH010001028.1:0-2615 GCA_049966735.1 Isosphaeraceae bacterium | reverse complement strand
TCGGGGGTAGGGTGAGCAAGATAGGTCCTCTCCATGAGATTGTCCTCACTCATCACTGATCACCCGAGCCGCTCGGGAGCGTACTCGTGCATCGAGGACGGCTGGCTCACGGACGCCGCCGACTGCGACAGCCGGCGCGCCACGTCTTCTTACGGTTTAGGCGGCCAGTTATTGACGGCGCGCGGTTCGCGCACCGAGAATTACAGTTACGACTCCGGCGGGAACCGCGACATGACCGGTTACACGACCGCGGAAAAGGAGGTGACACTGTACGCAAGTATCGACAGCGTAATAGCTTAACGCGAAACTCCGGGCTTTCAAGTGTCACCGACCACACTCTTGCGATCGCCAGTCGTTATTTTCGATAGAGCTCGAGCTCGGTTCCTTCACTGATGAGTGCGAAGAAATGCCGCGTCCCCCAGTCCTTCTTGGGGTCGGCAACGAGAGTCGGATCGAGCCGGCGGACCTTCCGCTCTGCATTTGGATCACCGGGGGCCGCACTTCCGGGTCTGCTCAAGAATCGGATCAGGATGGGCCGCGCCTGCGTGTTGGCAGTTGCATTGCGCCAGAAGGTCCGGTTCTTGCCGGCCGCCACCGTGTAGGCTTGCCAAGTTCCGTCGTCGCTTTGCAATTCGAAACTGATTTCTGACTGGAGAGGGTTGGCAATCTCGATCGTGGCAAACAGGCCTGGCTCCATGCCGGCTGCCCCAGGTGAGGCTTGACCCGGCGCAGGCTGCCGGGACCGAGCCGAGTAGCCGATGCGGTCCAGGTAATCAGCCGGGACGGACGGAAGCTCCAGCGCATCGACGCCCAACTCCTGCAGCTTTCGGATATGGACCGCAAAGAAGAGGCCGCTCCGCCCCACCTCTCTGGTTTTCGCGCCGGCTGCCTTGACGGCGTCCTCGAAGCCGGCCCGGCCGATCATCGTGGTTTCGACCGGCAACACGGTGTGGCTTTCGGGGAGAAGGACCGCCGGGAAGCAGTGCCCCGGGACCAAGTAAACGACCGGCTCCAACCCGACCGCCTCAGCCACGCTGGCGTAGAGGATGGCCAGGTCGATGCATGTGCCCGCATGATTCCGGAGCACGTCGCGCGCGTACTTAATGTGCTGTCCGGGTTTGCCCTCCATCAGGCCGGCCGGGGGCGTCTGGTAGGCGATCCGGCTCTCACCCAGGTAATCGAAAAGCGCCCCCAGGAATCGCATGGCATCGCGATCGGTGCTCGACGCCGCCGGTCCTCCCGCGCGGACGTTGATCCAGCCGGCCAACTGCTGCACGACCGGATCGTTGTAGGACACGAACGAGGAGAGGATGATCGGGGAGTTGTTGAAGCGATCGTGCCACCCCACCACCTGGTCCGAGCGCAGGCTCGAAAAGATCACCTGGTTGCGGGCCAGGAGCTGGACTTGCCGGGTGTCGCTGTCCTTGACCAACTCGCCGTCGGGTTTGCGGTACTCGTACTCCATCTCCAGCGCGACTGTGACTGGCCCCGTCAACGCCGCCACCTTGCCCTGATCCATCAGCGGGAAGAACGCATCAACGACCGTTTGCCCCGGTACAACCACGCTGCTGCGCGACCAGGCGCTCCACGGCGAGTAATCCGCCAGCCGAAACCGGACGCGATGGTCCCTCAACAGACAGTCTCCCCGGTTGCGGAACAGGCTCCGCGCCACCCAGAGGCGCTGGTTCCTGGGGTTGGCGTACGACTTGGCCACGCACGACATGATCTCCTCGCGGGCATCCAGGTCCATGTCGGCCTGGACGCGGTGGCCGAGAGCCACCGGCGGCGGCAGTACATAGCTGACCTGATCCGTCCGGCTGACGTACTCGGGAACCCGACTCCCCTCCGGGACGGTGACCCGAATCGTCGCCGAGACGTCGGCTTTGGCCGCGACGAGAACCAGCGTCCGACCCTGCTTCGTGGTGGCGAACGTCAAGTCCGTGGGCACATTACCGGCGTGGCTCGACCACCGATCTCCCCGCTCCGGGCGAGTGAATCCCCGCTCGATATATTCGACGGTCAGGGAGCTGCTCATATCGTCGAACTGACCGCGCACGTTCTCCACTTGCCGCCAGCCCCCCTCATGGCCTAGCCCGAGCCGTCGCACGAACGCGCCGAGGTTTGGCGTGTTGGACTTCAATCGCGTGTACAGTTCCGCGGGCATTGCAAGCTCCAGGCGACACGTGGCATCGCCCACCTTGTCCACGGTGACCGTCTCGTCGATCCGCACGGTCGACGGCTCGGCTCGAGCCCTCGAAACCGCGAAGCCAATCATCATCGTGGTCATGATGATCAGCAGGCAGGGATGGGGCCGATCTCTGTTTGCCTCCTGATTTCGCTCCTTGGCGCTCCTCTCGGTGCTGGCGAACATGGCTTGTCCCCTTTCTCATCTCACGCGCATCTCCCAATCGTCTGCCTTCAGCAGAGAGCCGCCTTGAAGGCAGGAGCCGCCGGCAGTCAGAACCAAGAGGCCAATTCGCGCGTCATCTTGGGCTGTATGCAGGGCCGTCGCGACCACAACAGCCTGTCCCTCGCGAACAAACTGACATTTTCAATATAGTCGACACCACCCAGCCAGGAGGGAAGTCGGCAGTTTTTTTTGGCCGTCTCAGCCG
>JBMFUH010001027.1:0-2616 GCA_049966735.1 Isosphaeraceae bacterium | reverse complement strand
AATGAACCAATTCATGATTCCAGATCCGGAGGCGAAATGCAACACGAAAATGAAACACGCTTAGAAACTATCCGAGAACGCTCGTAACCCCTTGTTTTTCCAGGGAATCGGGACGCCGAAACGGCGTTCTCGGATAGTTTCTTAAGGGGCTTGTCGACGTCGGCAACGCGTTGCTCTGGCTATCGGACGGCCCTCATCGCCCGGGCGCTTGACGCTGCTCTGCGGTCCAGCCGCGTTTTACCTCGTTCGACGCGCCGCGGACGACGGCTCGCTCCTCCGGGTCGAGCTGATCGAAGAGTCGCTGGGTGCGCAGATCAAACGAGCGCCGGGGGCGATTCTCCCTGGTGCCGCGCTGAGAGCCGTTGTGGAAGCACCAGCCAGCGGCACCGCCCCTGAGTGAGCCGCGCAGGTCGGTCAGGATGTCGGCTGCCGAGGGCTCCCACCGGAGATAGCCCCGGCGCGGCGGCTCCTGGTCGTGCACCGGTACGACCCGGCCCAGCTTCTTCAAGAGCGCCAGGCACTCGCGGGTCCTGGCATCGGTTCGCGCTGGCGACTCCGGACCTCGCGGTCGATGGCGCGCCACGAAATCGAGCCCGGCCGTTTCCAGCGCGTCACGCAGGTCCCGCTCGCCGAGGTCGTGGCCGCCGAACGAGGCGGTGACCAGGCGTGTCGGATCGAGCCGGCGGACCAGCTCCCGGAGTATCTTGATCTCGTCCACCGGCACATAGCGATCGTCGCGTACGTCGCGCTCGTTGGCCAGGTCGAGGTACCAGTTGTGATGCGCCTTCAAGGCAACGACGACCGCCTCCACGGCCTTCTGATGCGCTTCGAGGTCCGGCACTCCCCCGCCCGCTCCCCTGTGGTCGCGATTGAGCGTCACATCGACCACCAGCCCGCGCCGATCGCATTCGTCCACAAGGCGTTTGAGCTTGCTCATCTGGAAGTCCCGCGCACGACCGGCGGAATCCACCACGGAGATGTCCTGTTCGAAGAAGCCGCACGTCGCCCAGACCCGCAGCCAGTTGAAACCGTGATGCCGCATCTCGTCGAGGTCGCGACGGAGGGATTCCTCGGGCGCGCCGAGACCAGCGTAAAAGCTGATGCCCAGGAGAAAGGTCGGCTTGCCATTGAGCGTGAAGCGCGTTCCCTGAATTCCCAGGATCGTGCGGCTCTCCGTGGCGGAGGCCTGGCCCAGGGAGACAACCAGGATGCCAATCAGCAGTTGTTTCATCGGATCTCACTCATGCTCGGGAGATTGAAACGCGGAACCGCTTCACGGCCGATCCACGACCGCCGCGCAGGCCAGCCGGAGATACTCCTCGAAGGGCCAGTCGCCGCTGCTGCCGGTCTGGCGGGTGACGACGAGATCGAGGCTGGGGACAAACGCGATCAACTGGCCTCCGGAGCCGGGTTTGTCGCGGGCGTCGGCGGGAATACCGCGTCCGCTCCGGCCGCCTTCGCCAGTCAAGCGCGCGGGAAGCTCCCAGCCGTGAGAGAATATCTGAGCGTTGATCCTGAATCGCATTTCCGGCCCGTGCACGTCATGAGTCGGCGCGGCCGTCTGGTCGACGAACCACCGCGGGATCACCTGCGTGTCGTTCCAGCGGCCGTTGTGGAGCATGCAGTAGGCGATGCGGGCCATGTCTCGCGCCGGCATGCCCAGCCCGTGCGACGGATGGCGGCCGATCTTCGGCCCGCCGTCGTAATACTGGAACCACCAGTGCTCGATTCCCAGCGGCTGGAACAGGGCCTCGATGGCGAACTTGTCGTAGGGCTTGCCCGTGACATTTTCGCAGACAAGCGCCGCGTGCGTCAGGGCGTGCGTCGAGTAGCCGCAGGCCGTCCCCGGATCGAACGCCAGCTTCGCGGTCCGAGGGTCGCCGCTATGCCCCAGGATGTATTCCCAGCTCCCATCGTTGGGCGCGCCCGTGGCTTCGGGACAGATGCCCGAGGTGTGGTTGAGCAACTGCTTCACCTTGATCCGGGCCCTCCGCGGATCGCTGAGCGGTTGGGCCCAGGGAAGGAAGTCGACCGCGCGATCGTCGAACGTCATCTTCCGCGGGGTTTGCCCGTGCTGGCTGCGCTCCGAGGCGATAGCCAGGACCGTCGCACAGACGGCCTTGGAGCACGAGGCAACCCGCTCGCTACTCGACGCGGCGCTGCGGCCTCGCTCCTCTTGCAGGACGATGTAGCCGTGACGGATCACGACGGCGGCGAACTTGCGGTCGTCGGACCGGCGGAGCCAGGCGCGGAGCTTCGTCAGCTTGTCCGGGCCCATGCCGGCGACCCGGCGGATCGCGTCCGGATCGTCGAGCTTGCGCCAGCCGCCCCGGGATTCCGGCGGCGGGAAGTAGGCTGCGGAGGAGGGCTCGGCCGCCGCGCCCGGAACTTTGGCCTCGGCGACGAGGCAAATCAAGAGTGCGAGCAGGACGGACCAGCGCATGGAACGCTCCGTTGTTTCGCCCGGGGGTTCCGGCAATCGACTGTACCTGGGACGCTCACCTATCTTACGATAAGTCGGTCCGTGGGCCATCCCCCAGACGGATGTTCCACAACGTACTTCTCACTCGCCAGCGAGGAACTGCCGTGCCCAGCCTGACCGTCGAGAACTACGTC
>JBMFUH010001026.1:0-2622 GCA_049966735.1 Isosphaeraceae bacterium | reverse complement strand
TTGAATGGACTGGTGGGTGAATCGCGGTAGTGTTATTCAGACAAGCTCCTAGGCAAGCATTGCGGGTCGCGCCGGGATGGACGGCTGTATCAATGGTGAGGATTGCCAGGTACACCCAGAGCCTCGGAGGTGACGGGTCGATCGCTCCGCGATGCATGCACGGGCGACGGGGTTTCGAGGCGGGCTCGGGTCCGCTCCGGCGCTTCGCGACGGTGCGGCCAGATAGGCTACGGTGCGTAGGTCAACCCCCCCTGGGGGAAGATCCGGACCGTTGGCGAATGGCGACGGTCCCGGGGCAGCGACTCGATCGCCGTCTTCCAGAGTGCCTGCTGCTCGGCGAAGATCCGGACCGGGCCCAGCCGGGCACCGATTCTCGCGTGCAAGGCAGGGGAGTAGACCAGAACGTTGCGGTCGACGACCAGCTCGCGAGCCCAGCGAAGCATGAAGGCGCTGGGAGATCCGGCGGCGGACATCGCGCGCTCGGCGAGGGGGACAAGGCGGCGGATCATCCAGCCGCCGGGAGCCCCGGTCGCCGCGATCCAGCGCAGGGCGGCCAGGGGAAACGAGCGGTCGATCTCGTCGGGATCGGTCCAGAAAAGGCCGATCAGAACGCCGCCCGACGTGCACGCCGCGCGATGGTGCAGCAAGACCTTGAAGCTCTGCATGGGATCGCCGGGCCAGGGGTGGTTTCCCGCCACGACCAGATCGGCGGGCTCCGCTGGAGGTGCCTGGAAGCGCTGACGAGCCTCGAGCGCCAGGCGGTCCTGAACGGCATCGGGTCGGCCGGTCAGCACCCGGAAGATCTGCCCCGGTCCGCCAATCAAATGACTGATCGAGACGCAAGGGCCCAGCAGCGCCGCGGCCTGGTGAATCGCCTGGCGCATCGGATTGGTCGCGGCATCTCCACCGAGCAGACCATGGGCATCGGCCGAACCCGAGAGTCCCTGCCTGTGCAATGCCCCGAGCGTGCCGCGATGGCTGGTTCCGGGGAAGATCAGCTTGTAGCCGCCACCGAACCCGGCCTGAAGGTGTGGCAGGACGGAGCCGATCAGAATCCGCAGATCTGCCTGGGCGACCGGCCGGAAGACGCGAACGGGAATGCCCAGGGACGTGGTTCCCAGGTCGTCGTAGGCCGCGAGGTCGTCGACGGGAGGGCTGAAGCACGGGTAGCTCGCGGCAACCTCGTCACCGACCCGCCGCCGCATCGCGGCAGGATCGACGGCATGATGCCTGCCCACCCCCACGCTGATCGTGACATCCTCACGTCGCACGCCCGCTTCGTGCAGCCGGTTGAGGACGATCGGCAGGGCCTCGCGTACCGGCGTCCAGCGGGAGGGGTCATCGGCCACGAGAGCGACCTTCGAGCCGGACCCTGCCAGAGACTCCAGGGGCGGAGATTCCAGGGGCGCGGCGAGAGCCGTTTGCAAAGCGATCACGTAATCGCCAACCTCACCGGTCAGATCCGGCTGGACGAGACGCGTCCGGTTCCTCCATTCCCGAGGAAGCTCCAGTTCGAGCCGTCCCTGATCCGGTCCCCAGGGGACGCTCGGCGATTCAACATGACCCGCATCGATCGTCCCTCCGCTCGCGAGCGGATCACCTGCAGCCGATCCGTCTGTCAAGCTTCTCATTTCGCGAACGCTCCCGCGTCAGCCGGGATTCCGTGCCCGTTGTGTAAAGGTTACAAATCGGCTCTCGAGAATGGATTGCCTCCAAAATGGCTCCAGGAAAGAACCGATAATAATGATTCAAAGGACGCTCCGGGACCAGTCTCGGAAGGTGCATTGGGCCGACGAGGGAGTGACGCGGATGAATCCGTCCCGGCGGACAGGTCGGCGGTTGTTGAGTTTTCTGCCCTGGAGCGAAAGTCTGGAGAACCGGCAACTGCTCAGCAGGGGCAGCTTTCCGCCTTATGTCTCCACGGCGGAACTTTATTCCTTGCTGCACAATCCCGTCGGCTACCCGGCTGTTCGCCCGAATACTCCCGTCCTGCCTTACGGCGCTCCGTCGAAGCAGTCGACATTCATTGATCCGAGCGCCCGCATCATCAATGGCTATGCCGTGATCGTCAGTTCGCCGGGCCTCATCGCCCCCTATTCCACGCTCAATGCGCATGGGGGCATCATCAAGATCGGCACAGGCTCGGATATCATGGATAATGCCACGATCGTGGCCAATCCGCTGCACCCGCACACGGCTCCCGCGCCCGAGGTCTTGATCGGCGATCAGGTCTGGGTGGGATATGGAGCGACCATTCTCGGACCGAGCACGATCGGCGCGTATGGCTCATCGGTCAAGCCGACGGAAATTGGTCCCGGCGCGGTGATCGACAACGCCACCATCGAGCCAGGCGCGATCGTCGGGGCGCTGGCGCGAGTGGGTCCTGGCGTCACGGTCAAGAGCGGCTATCGCGTGCTGCCGGGCAAGAACGTCACGACCAATGCCGAGGCCTCGAGCCCCGCGCTGGGCATGGTTGTCGCGGTCACGAACAGCGACATCAACAGCCTGAACAACCTGCTGGCCGCGAACCTGACGCTGGCGCAAGGATACAACACGCTCTACCAGGGTCAGTCCGCCACCGGTTCCAGCCCGGGAATTGGCCCGCCGACCACGGGCGTCTAC
>JBMFUH010001025.1:0-2629 GCA_049966735.1 Isosphaeraceae bacterium | reverse complement strand
GCCCAGGAGGCGAAGAACCCCCAGCGTGACATGCCGGTCGGAATCATCGGCTCCTTGGCGATCTGTACCTTGCTCTACTGCCTGGCTGGCTTCGTCATGACAGGCGTTGTCAATTACAAGCAGCTCGACGTTCCCGACCCGGTCGCCGTGGCCATCGACGCGATGAACAAGAGCTGGTTGTCCGGCCCGGTCAAGCTGGGTGCGATCGCCGGCCTCAGTTCGGTCATCCTGGTGATGCTCCTCTCCCAGCCGCGAATCTTCTATTCGATGGCGCGCGACGGCCTCCTTCCCAAGGCCGTCGCCAACGTCCACCACCGGTTTCGGACCCCCTGGATCACGACGATCATCACTGGCATCGTCGTCATGATCGCCGCCGCGACCATCCCCATCAGCGTGGCCGGCGAGCTGACCTCGATCGGCACTCTCTTCGCCTTCGCCGTGGTCTCGGCGGGAGTCCTCTACCTGCGGATCACCCAGCCCGAGGTCGAACGGCCGTTCAAGGCCCCGCTCATCTGGTTCACGGGCCCCATGGGGGTGATCTCGTCCTTAATACTCATGCTCACCCTTCCTCGCGACACCTGGATCCGCCTGGTCGTCTGGATGGCCATCGGACTGGTGATCTACTTCTACTACGGAATGCAACACAGCGTGCTGGGAACGAAATATCCCGCGAAAGAGAGTTTGGGGGCGCCGGCGGCAGCGTCCAGCTCGCTCGAGTAAGGTTGGCAGGGGATGATCGTCCGGACTGGCTGGCTGCAATCCAGCCTGCTCCAGCCGATTCACTTGTGGATTGCCGCGGCGGCATGCTAAAATCTGGGCAACAGTTCCTCACCCGGTCGTGTCGTCGGAGGGCCGCGCATGTTCCCCTACGTCGTCATCGCCGTCAGTCTCCTCACGAGCAATCCCGATTCAACCGCGGCGGCACTCATCCAGCAGGCACTCGAGTGCGAGACCGAAGGCCAGGACGCCGACCGCAACCGGCTCCTGGAACTGGCCGTTCAGGCTGATCCCTCCAGTGCGACGGCGCGGGGACTGCTGGGGCAGGTCGAGATCGATGGGCAGTGGCTGGATCCAGCCGAAGCCGCGGGCCGCGAGCAATCGGACCAGTACCGCGCGGCGTTCCTGGCCCAGTACGAATCCCGCCGCGTCGCCACGCCGGACACGGCCGCGGCTCAGTGGAAGCTGGCCCTCTGGTGCGAGCAACATGGACTGAAGGTCGAGTCGATCGCCCACCTGGCCCGCGTCACGCGCCTTGACCCGTCGAACGCGGCGGCCTGGCATCGGCTGGGCTACCGGCCGCATCACGGCCAGTGGCTGACCGAGGAGGAGTTCGCCCGGGAAGAGGCCGAGAAAGCGACCCAGGCGCTGGCCGATCAGCACTGGCGTCCCCTGCTTTCCAGGTTGAAGAGGGAGTTGCTGAACCCGGAGACGCAAGAAGCGGCCACGCGCCAGCTTGACCAGGTCCACGACCCCCGCGCCGTGCCGTCAGTCGTCCAGGTCTTTCAGGGCACTCCCCGATGGGAGCGCTGGACGGTCTATCTGCTGGGGCGCATCGACGCCCCGCGGTCGGCCCAGGCCCTTGCCATGCTGGCGGTCGACGGCCAGCTCGAGACGACCCGCGAGGCCGCGATCCGTGGTCTGCGTTCCTTCGATCCGCGAGCCTACGTCGGACTCATGATCAACTGGATCAAGGCGCCAACGCTCTACGATGTGGAGCGGCCGGCAGGGAGAAACGGCGAGGCCGTGGTGCGGATCGATGATCCCCAGGCGCGGATCGAGCGGCACTACCGCGCCGTCTCCGTACCGGCGGGCGGCCCGGCGCCAGTCGGAGTGACCAACGGCAACATCCAGGGAGCCGGTCAGCTTGTGAGCTCGACGCGGGTGACGCGGCTGCTGTCCAACGGCCACTACGGGCTCTTCAACCAGGAAGTACGTATTGCCTCCGCAGGCGTGGCGCGGAACGGTCGCGAGGATGCGGAGCGGGCCCGGGCCGCACTCGGCCAGCGGATCGCCGCCGATCTTCAGCAAATCGACCAGGCCAACATGCCGATCAATGCGAACAACCTCCGGGTGCTACACGCCTTGTATCAGGTTACCGGCAAGGCATTTGGAACCGACCAGGCGGCCTGGACAAGCTGGTGGACCGACCAGCTTGGCTATCATTACAGCTCCCCGCCGCACGTCTCGAAGCCGCTGGTCATCCAGGAAGTCGCCACTCCCTACGTCGCACCGCCTCCACCGGTTTTCGTGTCGACGACTTCCGTTCTCTCTGGCCATTCCTGTTTCGCGGCCGGCACGCCGGTGCAGACGCGTTCGGGCCAGCGGGCGATCGAAGAACTGAAGGTCGGCGATCAGGTGTTGACTCAGGATACCACCTCGGGGGCTCTCGGGTTTGAGCCGATCCTGGCAGTTTTGCACAATCCTCCCTCCAGGGTGCTTCGGATTGAGCTCGACAGCGGCGAGTCGATCGTCGCCACCGAGATTCACCGGTTCTGGCTGGCAGGCCGGGGCTGGAAGATGACCAGGGATCTGAAACCGGGAGATCGCTTGCGGATGATCGGCGGTACCGCGCGGATCGTGGGTATCTCCACGGTACGCCACCAGCGCGTCTTCAACCTGGAAGTGGCGC
>JBMFUH010001024.1:0-2636 GCA_049966735.1 Isosphaeraceae bacterium | reverse complement strand
CCGGAGGCCGTTGGGGAAAAGCCACTCTTCTGGAAATATGGTTGCCTTGAGACGAACTTCTATCGTCCTGTCCCAACCGAGCCGTGGCGATTGCGCTCCGTGTTCGTCGAGTTCGATGAGCGGAGGGCCGGATTTCCCGGTTCGCTCAAGCTGACGGGCTGGTTGCCCACGCCCGAGACAACAGTGGAGGAGTTCCAAGATCTCTTGAAGGACCTGGCCGTGCGCATCGACGGTCGCAAGTGGTACGGTCCCGACGATCAGCAACTCATACTCCACACGGCGGTTCGAGTTATGTTTCATGGCGGGCAGCTCGGAAGTATGTCCTGCGGGATCCGTCACAAAACCGAGTTCAAGCAGGTCTGCGTGGAGATTCCGCGTGAGTGTCTCGACGAGGTCCGGAAACAGTCCGTCGCGTCGGGCCTCTCAATCGGCAAGCTGTGTGGTCGCTGGATCGAAGAACGTGTTGCGGCTCTCAAGGGCGTTGAGTTCGTTGAAAGGGAGTGGTTCGAGCGCTGACGGATAAGCGAGACTGCCATGGCCGACCCCGAAATTCAAACCACCGTTTCCGCTGTCGAGAAGGTCAAGACGTTCCCGACCACGCCAGGGCTGTACCTCATGAAGGACGCCCAGGGGCGGGTGATCTACGTCGGCAAGGCCAAGAACCTCCGCGCGCGGGCCGGTTCCTACTTTCACAAGTCGGCGGCTGAGGACAGGCGCATCTGCGACTGGATCAACGAGGTTGCCGACATCGATTTCCTCCAGGCCGACAGCGAGGTCGACGCGCTCCTGATGGAAGCCCGGCTGATCAAGGACATCCAGCCCAAGTACAACCATGACCTGAAGGACGACAAGACCTTCCCCTACCTTCAGATCACCACGGGCGAGGACTTCCCTCGCGTCAACTTCACGCGCGAGCCGGCTGATTCGGGAGTGAAGCTTTATGGTCCCTTTCCCCGGGCCAAGAGCCTGCGCGGGGCGATCCAGGTCTTGCAGCGGATCTTCAAGTTCCGCACCTGCTCGCTGGACATCGAGGAAAACGACGAGCGCTGGCGGTGGTTTCGGCCCTGCCTTTTGGCGTCGATCAACCAGTGCACCGCCCCTTGCAACCTGCGGATCGACCGCGAGAGCTACCGCCGCGATATCCATCGCCTCAAGCTCTTCCTGGAGGGCAAGAAAGACGCCGTGCTCAAGGAAATGGAAGAAGAGATGCGCGAGGCCAGCAAGGCCCTGCAGTTCGAGAAGGCGGCGCGGCTGCGCGACGAGATCAAGGCGCTCCAGAACCTCAACCTCCGCGGCGACCTGGCTCGCCACGCGCAGCCTGAGGTTTTCTACATCGACCCCAAGAAGGGCCTGAATGGGCTGAAGCGGGCCCTCGGCCTGGAGTCTTTGCCTCGGACGATCGACGGCGTCGACATCGCCCATCTGGGAGGCAGCGAGACGGTGGGGTCGCTGGTCACGTTCGTCGACGGTTTGCCGTTCAAGCCGGGCTACCGGCGGTATCGGATCAAGACCGTGACGGGCGTGGACGACTTCGCTTCGATCCGCGAGGTGATCACCCGGCGCATTCAGGGGCTCCAGGAGCGCGACGAGTCGTTCCCGGACATCCTCTTAATCGACGGCGGCAAGGGGCAGCTTGGCGCGGCGCTGGCGGCCTTCGAGGCCCTCAAGGTCACGCCGCCCACGGTGATCTCGCTGGCCAAGCGCGAGGAGGAGATCTACGTCCCCGGCCGGTCCGCCCCGATTGTCCTCCGCCGCCGCGCCTTCGCCCTCCGCCTGCTCCAGTACGTCCGCGACGAGGCCCACCGCTTCGCCCAGCATTACCATCATCTGCTCAGAACGAAGAAGACACTGGGAGATGAGGGATGAGACAGTCGAGTTCCGGCAAGTCGGGGTATACTTCCGGAAAGCGCGGGCGCCGATAATCGACGGGGAAACAGGGGGAGAGCAGGAAGAGGCGAGGCCTTGATCCGGGCGAGCCCCGCAGCGGTTCTGGCCGGAGGGAAGCACATGTATATCGAATCTCTGGAACTTGACAGGATCAAGACGTTCGTCGGCCAGAAGCTCGATTTCGTCCATCCTGACCGAGATTTCTGGCCGCGCGGAAAAAAGGGCAAACGCGAGAACGGAATGCTGCCCCAACCCTTGCTGCCGAACGTCAACCTGATCCTGGGCGATAACGGTGCGGGGAAGTCGACCGTGTTGCGGGCAATCGCGATGTCGGTTCTGGGGGCCCTCGTTCACGGACGCGAAGCTCCCGGCTCAGGGGCTAGTACGGCGGGAGTCTGCCGACACCGAGGAGGGAGAGTCTCGCATCAATTCCACACTCCTACTTCACGCCCAAGACGGCCAGGAAGGGCAGCGACTGAGCGGCGGGTTTGGCATTCAGCGCATGGGAGAGCTAGAACGGATCACATACTTCGATTCGGGTGGGGTAAATTGGAGTCCCGTCTTTGAGTCGAGGAACCCGGCTTTCTTCTCGGCAGGATATGGCGCGACGAGGCGGGTGGAACCACCTGAGAACCTTGACTCCGCGGCGCGAACGCGCTCGACCTTCCTCCGCGGCCAAAGGCTCCAGGGCATGTTTAGAGCGGTTTACAGTCGGCTTGCGCACTGATCAAATATCGTAGGGTCCGCTG
>JBMFUH010001023.1:0-2641 GCA_049966735.1 Isosphaeraceae bacterium | reverse complement strand
GGCTTCTGGCACGCCGCGTGATCGGGTGCCACATTCGGTCGATGAATTCGCAACACCCGCCGGGACCAGGCGAGGGTCGCCCGGAGCATCAAGGTGAGACGCCGCGGAATTGGAGGTGACCATGAACAATCCAGCCGTGGGGACCGCTGAAGGGACTGGGACTTATCGCCGCTGGTTCATTGTGTCGCTGGCGATCGGGGTGGTTCCCCTTGCCGCGGCCTTGAACTTCCTCTACCGGCTGAACAGCGGACCGGACGCCGGTTTGACCATTGACCCGCCAAGGGCAACCATTGGCGACGGGCCAATCAAAGAGGCAGAGCTCATCGAGGGCAAGTTCCGGATCGTGAACCCTCTGGGCCGAGCTGTGACCGTGAGGGAGATCGTGACTTCCTGCAGTTGTGCCGCGACTGCCGTTGACGACGGCCTGAAGCCGCCGTTCGTGGTTCAGCCTGGAGGGAGCGTCCGCTTCACTCTCAAGACGGTCACCCGCGCCCAGCCGCAGGCCGAGCAGACCTACTTCGCCAGGGTCGTTGCCGAATGCGATGGCCGCCGGCTTCCCGACGCGGTCGCCTTCATGTCCTTTCGAGTGGAGGACGCCCTGAAGGCCGAGCCCCGCTCGGTCGTGGTCGTTGACGCGCGTGCCGACAAGCCCGTCGACCGTACGGTCCTGCTCTACACCAGAGGCGGTCAAGAGGAACTATCGACACCGAAAATCGAGACTTCGGATCCCGGAGCGATCCAAGCGACACTCGGCAAACCGGCGTCGGAGGCCGTCGACGTCCGGTACAACAACGTCCCGCGCTTCGAGCTCAAGGTGACGATCGAGCCGAGCCCGGAAAGCCCCGTGGTCGAGGGAAGCGTCACGGTCAGGCTTAACGACAAGGCCGCATTGCGCATTCCCGTGCAATGCACCTTCATCCAGAACTACCGGCTCTCGCGAAGTCGCGTCACCGTCGAGTGCATTCCGGGCGAGCGGACCACGCAGGAGGTTTTCTATGAGTCCTACGAGCCCGATTGGCAAGACATCGAGGTCCAGAGCGCCCCGCCCGGCGTGGTGGCCAGCATTCGGACCTTTGATTCGTCGACGCGGGTGATCACGCTGAAGATCGTCGTTCCCGAGCCGGGTCGCGCTCGCGCGGGATCAGACTCGGCCGTGGTCCTGGTCACGAAAGATCGCAGGCACACCATACGAATTCCCGTCCTCGTTGAGAGGAAAGAAGGGTGAGCACGTGAAAATCGCACCAGGCTCCCGCAAGCGGCCGCCGATCCGTGAGAGCGGGTTTACCCTGATCGAGGTGCTGGTGGTCATCGCGATCATCGGCATCCTCGTTGGGTTGCTGCTGCCCGCCGTGCAGGCGGCCCGCGAGGCGGCGCGGCGCGCCCAATGCGCCAACAACCTCCATCAGATTGGGCTGGCGCTCGCGGCCTATCACGATGTCCAGGGATGCCTCCCCATCGGGCGCATGAAGACCTACGACCCGCGTTACGCCGGCCCCAGCCCTCCCTGCACCTCGATAACTGTCGACAAGAGCCTGCTCGTCATGATCCTGCCGGCCATGGAGCAGAGCGCTCTTTACAACGCGGTCAACCAGCAGCTCGCGATGATGAGCCGCGAGAACAGGACGGTCTACACGGTTTCCATTGGCTGTTATGCCTGCCCGAGCGACCCGAGCTCGGGGCGGTCTCGGCCCATGTACATGGAGGAGATGATCTCGATGGGGGTGGCCGACGAGGGAGAGGTGTGGTACGCCGATTTCACGAGCTATGTGGGCTGTTTTGGTTCCTACGCCGTGAATGCGTTTCCCACGCCGACCACCAAATGCAAGGTTGACCCCCGCACGGTGGCGCAGGCCAACGGCTGCTTCAACGACGTTTCGCCGATCACGGTCGCGTCGATCACGGACGGCCTGAGCAACACGATGTTTGTCGCCGAGCGAGCCACCACGACGCTGCGGGTTTGGACTGACCCCATCTACACGCGCTACGGTTGGTATTTCACGGGCAACGTGGGATGCACCCTGTTCACGACCCTTTTCCCTCCCAACGCTTTCAAGAAGGTGGATTATCCCCTGCCAATGGCCGCTTCCAGCCTTCACCCGGGCGGGCTGAACGCCTTGATGGGCGACGGCTCGGTGCGGTTCATCAAGGAGACCGTTCAGACCTGGCCTTACGACCCCGCGACAGGTCTACCCGTCGGGGCGGTCTTCAACAGGCCCGGCGGCTGGTGGAGCAACACCCCGCCCCCAGGCGTGTGGCAGGCGCTCGCGACCCGCGCCGGCGGGGAGGTGATCAACGCCGATGCCTTCTGATCTCGCGAGGAAGCCAGCGTCGGCAACACATCAAAGACATGGCGCGACTTCCCGTTTCACGTGAAATCAAGAGAACACAAGCTCCCGTTCATGATCGCCGCCAGCGCGGCCGAGCCAAGTGCCGGCAAGAAAGCGGCTCATACCCCTTCCCTGCCCCGCCGGAACCGGGCAAAATCGACGGTTGAATTCGGATGGAAAGGAACCGCTGCCGCAGGAGTTTTCCCCATGGCATTGCCGCTCTCGTACGACCTGATCGCCAGGCGAATCGATCATTCTCTGCTGGGCCCGACCTTAACCGATCAGCAGCTCGAGGAAGGCTGCGAGCTGGCGTC
>JBMFUH010001022.1:0-2643 GCA_049966735.1 Isosphaeraceae bacterium | reverse complement strand
GCCTCCGGGCCTCCTCGCCGATTAGCCGATGGTCCAACTGCACAGGTGCGAAACACGGTGACAACAACACTCATCACAATCATAAACCGCGCGGACGCGAGAACAAGCTGGGCGACCGAGAATGCCCACATCGTTTTGACGCCTGGCCAACTTCGACCAGCCGACCATGGATTGGCGACTGGGCACCAACGTGCCGCCGAGAATCGAAACCAGCCACGACGGCTGCGCCGGCGCCGGTTCGGGCTCGAACAAGACAAAAAAGTAGACCACTTTGGCCAATTCTGGGAGAACTAGACCATGAATTAGAGGCTTTTGGCGCTGCCTACCAGATGATCAAGAATGCTGCCGATTCTGTGATCGGTCCCAGATACTGACAATGGCCATATTACTTGCCCCCGAGGCACTTAGTGACACCATTCCGTATGAGCTTACTGCGAAATTCCGGACTCCTTGGTCCCTGACTTCTGACTTGGCAGGTCGTCCTCGTCGTCGCTGAACCGCCCGGCCATCCACTGAGGTGACACTGTACGCAAGCATCGATCCCGTATTAGCTTATCGCGAAATTCGGGACTTCCAAGTGTCAGCGACCGCCCCTTAACTGCGAATCCCAAAGACCGCCATGGGGTTTTCGGGACGGGATCAGAAGCGCGCAAAACACCCACGCTCGCATTGCCGCGAACTCCCGACGACGCTCAACAGGCCGCGATCATCCAGATTCCTTTATTTTTTACACTTGTCCATATGCTTGAAACGCGCGGGGAAAGTGCCATTTAGTGCCACTTCATCGATCCACCGGCGTGATCGCGAGAGGGCCGGACTCGCTCTCTAAGTTGTTTCGTACCAGCCTTCTCTGACTTGGCGGTTGTAGGTCTCGGCGGTCAAAGTGGTCGTGGCACGAGAACCAGGAAACGTGCCACGGCGCGGCACCGGCGTTGTACACCAGGTGATACGGAGCTGGCCTTGCTCGCGTCTGGAGATTCCGCGTCAAAGCTGGGACTGGGCGATCTCGATCGCCTTCAGAAGTCCGCGAGCCTTGTTCTGCGTTTCCTCGTACTCGGCCGCGGGCACGCTGTCGTAGACGACGCCCCCGCCGGCCTGGACGTAGGCCGTCTGGCCCTGAATCACCAGCGTCCGCAGCGCGATACAGGTGTCCATATTGCCGGTGAAGTCGATGTAGCCGACCGCGCCGGCGTAGGGCCCGCGCTTGGTCGGCTCGACCTCGTCGATGATCTGCATGGCCCGGACCTTGGGAGCGCCCGAGACCGTGCCGGCGGGGAGCCCGGCGCGGAGGGCGTCGAAGGCCGTCTTGCCCTGGCGCAGCCGCCCGTTGACGTTCGAGGTGATATGCATTACATGAGAATATCTCTCAACCTTCATGACGTCGGAGAGCTGGACCGTGTTGTACTCGGCCACCCGGCCGACGTCGTTGCGGCCCAGGTCCACGAGCATGATGTGCTCGGCCCGCTCCTTGGGATCGGCCAGGAGCTCACGGGCCAACGCCTGGTCCTCGGCGTCGTCCTTGCCCCGCCGCCGGGTGCCGGCCAGCGGCCGGATCGTCACGATTCCGTCCTCCACCCGGACCAAAATCTCCGGCGAGCTGCCGATCAGCGCGAAGTCGTCGAAGGTCAGGTAAAAGAGGAACGGGCTGGGGTTGATGACCCGGAGGACGCGGTAGATGTTGAACGGCCTGGCGGACGTTTCAAGTTCGAACCGCTGGCTGGGCACCACCTGAAAGATGTCGCCGGCCTTGATGTATTCCTGGCAGTGCTTCACCACGTTTTCGTAGGCTTCGCGGGTGAAGTTCGAGCGCGGCTGGAGACTCACCGGCCCCTCGGTCTGGATGTCGCGGAGCGTCAGTTCCGGGCCTGGCCGCGCGAGCCGGTCGACCAGCTCATCGACCCGGTCGCAGGCGGTCTGGTACGCTGCCCTTGGGGCGGTCCCCGCGCCCAGGTGCGCCTGGGCCACGACCAGGATCGTCTTGCGGATGTGGTCGAAGAGGACCATGGAATCGAAGAACGAGAACGACAGATCGGGCAGGCCGCGGTCGTCCCGCGGGACGTTGGGCAGGTGCTCGGTGTAGCGGACCGCATCGTAGGCGGCGTAGCCGACCGCCCCGCCGGCGAACCTGGGCAAGCCGGGAAGATGCACGGCCCGATAGCGATCCACCAGCTTCTCGAGATCGACCAGCGGATCGTCCGCATGGTAGCGGCGGGTCGCGCCGGGGTCTCCGGGAGTCGTGACGACGACCTCGTGTCCCCGGGCGTCGAACCGGAGAAACGGCTCAGTCCCCAGGAAGCTGTACCGGCCGACCTTCTCGCCGCCGATGACGCTCTCGAAGAGGAACGAGGGGGCCTGCCGCTCGATCCGGCCAAACGCCGAAACCGGCGTCAGGCTGTCGCCGGTCAACTGGCGACAAACCGGCACGCAAGGCGCCGACCCGGCCCAGCGGGCAAATTCCTCGAAACTCGGGCGATGGCTGCTCATAGAATCACGCATCCGGCCAGGAATTCGTCGGCGAAACTTGACCTCATGGACAGTACCAGCCTTGCCGGGGCGCGGCAAGCCAAGCTCGGCGCGGGGGCGGTCGAGGGGGTGTAAGACGCGGTTCGTTTTTTGGAGGCCTTACGCCACTTTCCCAGGTTC
>JBMFUH010001021.1:0-2643 GCA_049966735.1 Isosphaeraceae bacterium | reverse complement strand
GATGACGACGAGAAGCTCGATCAAGGTGAACGCACGCAAGTGGCCCGGAACTCTCGATCGCATCACAACTTCCCTCCCATCTCCTCAATATGCTAGCCCAAGTCCTCAACCTCGAAGGGGTCCCCTTTTCTTTCGGGGTTTTTTCATCGCGTCGACCTTGGCCTTGGCATCCTTCATCTTCTCCATGCGGGGCGAAGGTGCTCCCGGTTCCGGCGGGCCCGGACGGCTCGGATCGCAACCGATTCCCAGGCCAAGCGCGAGCAAGCACGCGGCGATTCCGAACCGCCGGTTAGACCGGGAGCTAGGCAAATTCATGGTGCGGAGTCTCCGCTCGCCTCACCTCGCGAGAAACGTCCTCGGCCGATGGACCGAGAGATTCCCGCCGTCGTCACGCCACGCCCACCAGGGAACCTCGGGGGCAATCACACTTTGATTGCTCAACTGGAACGGGATCGCGCCCACGATCCCTCGGAAGTATTACGATTTTCCGAATGTTACTACCCGGGTCCTCGAATTACAAGCAGGTGGTTGGTCCTGTGGTCCGGTTTCGACTCTTGAGGGAAGGTCGAGGAGGGCATGGGGCCATGGCCTGAGGCTCACGCTTTGACCGATCGCGGCCGTGCCCGTGCGTGGCCGAGGTCGCTGTGGTTGATGCGTGATCGAAGAGTCGACGTACCCCACAAGGCTGAATTGACTTTGAAGGACCCGCTTCGGAGGGCTTGCTCGTTCCCTCTCGCACAATGTCACGCGCTGGGGGGGCGCTCACGAAGAAGGTCGGTCGTGGAGCTGTTGGCCCCGGGCAGTCTGCCTAAGAAACTATCCGAGAACGGTCGTAACCCCTTGTTTCTCCAGGGATTCGGGACGCCGAAACGGCGTTCTCGGATAGTTTCTAAGTTTGCCGCGTTGCTTTCTGTGATCTGTCCGTTAGGCAAGGTGCATCAGCCAATCTCGGCAGACCCGAGGTTGTTCTTCACCATCCGCTCATGTAAAGTAGCTCAGTATCCTTCTCGTGAACCCAAGTATATCCGGTCTGGTGAGTTACACGGCAGTGAGCGGAGTTCGTGCGCGATGAGTTCAGGCGCGACAGGTGTTGTGGGGGAGCCGGCATCAAGTTCCACCAGGACCAACGGCTTCCGCCCTCTGGGACCGCTGCAGGCGGAGTGGAGGTCGCTGGCCCATGCGCTTGTGGACGTGGTCCGCAAGCACTGGCGCGACCAGGCGCTCTGCGACGGCACCGGGGCCAGCCTCACCTACGGCCAGATGCTCTTGCGATCCGCCGTTCTGGGCCGGTACCTGGCGCGAACGCTGGGCGACGATTCGTACGTGGGCGTCCTGCTCCCTCCCATGGTTCCGACCGCGGTGGTCAACCTGGCACTCGTCCTCCAGGGCAAGATCCCGATCAATCTCAATTACACGGCCGGCCAGGAGATGATCGACTCGGCGATCGACCAGTGCAAAATCCGCCACGTCATCACCTCGCCCAAGCTGCTGGACAAGTTCCAGGTTACTCCCCGGGCCAACTTGATGATCTTGGAAGACGTCGCCCGGCAGATTCCCAGGACCGACAAGCTCGCCGGGGCCTTGACGGCGCATCTGGCCCGCTGGGGCGTGCTCGCCGGGGCGTTGCCGGGACTCGGCAGCTTCAACCTGGATTCCATCGCCACGGTCATCTTCACGTCCGGCTCGACGGGCGATCCCAAGGGGGTGGTCCTCTCGCACCGGAACATCCTCAGCAACGTCCAGCAAGCATCGGAACACATCCAGCTCGCGCCTGACGAGGTCATCCTGGGCATCTTGCCTTTTTTCCATTCCTTCGGTTTCACCGTCACCATCTGGATGGCTCTTTGTCTGGGGAAGAAGGTGGTTTATCACTTCAACCCGCTGGACGCGCGAACCATCGGCAAGCTTTGCGAGGAGCACAAGGTAACGCTGATCGCCGGCACGCCCTCGTTCACGCGGTTCTACATCAAGAGCTGTCCGCCCGAGCAGTTCAAGACCGTGACACACCTGATTCTGGGAGCGGAGAAGCTCAAGCCGGAGCTGTATCGCGACATCGCCAGGTGGCTGGACATCGAGCCGATGGAGGGGTACGGCACCACCGAGCTTTCTCCAGTGGTCGCGACCAACGTCCCGCGGGAGATGGTCCTGGCCGACGGCCGGAAGGTCCACGGCAACCGGCCGGGGACCGTGGGCTTGCCGGTTCCCGGGACGCTGATCAAGACGGTCGATCCCGACACCGGAGAGGATCTGCCCGAAGGGGCGGAGGGGGTGATCGCGGTCAAGGGGCCGCAGGTCATGGTGGGATATCTGAACCAGCCGGAGGCGACTGCCAAGGTGCTAAAAGACGGCTGGTACGAGACCGGCGACCTGGGCTATGTCGACGCTGACGGCTTTATCAAGATTACCGACAGGCTGAGCCGGTTTTCCAAGATCGCCGGCGAGATGGTCCCGCACGTGGCCGTCGAATCAGCCATCATGGAGGTTACCGGGGTCGACGAGCATCACGTCGCCGTCACCGCCCTGCCCGATGCAAAGCACGGCGAACGGCTTTGCGTGCTGCACACCGAGTTGGGGTTGACGCCCGACGAGATTCACAAGGCCCTCACCGCCAGCCGGATTCCCCGGCTCTGGATCCCGTCCGTG
>JBMFUH010001020.1:0-2662 GCA_049966735.1 Isosphaeraceae bacterium | reverse complement strand
GTCAACGACGCGTCGAACTACGAGTTCTTCGCGGGGCGGGACTCCGCCGGCAAGCCGGTCTGGACGCGCGATTTCCAGCGAATCAAACCTCTGCTCGAGTGGAACAACAGCATGGGTTGCGTGACGGCCACTTACGTCGCGCCTCTCCGGAAATACCTGATGTTCGTGACGGACGGCGGCAACACCTGCTCCCGGATGAACACCTACGTTCTCGAGTCGAGCCAGCTTACCGGCCCCTGGCGGCTGGTAACGTACATGAAGAACTTCGGCGAGCAAGGATACTTCGTGAACCTGCCGTCAAAGTTCATTGCGCAAGACGGGCGGACAGCCTGGCTCTGCTACTCGGGCAACTTCGCCACCAACTGGAACGGAGAGTCCATCAAGCCCAACCCTCCCGGCACGCGCTACGGGTTGAACCTGCAAAAGATCAGGCTGTTGACAGCCGACAAGCAGTGAACCAGCGCTCGGAGCATTTCGAGGAGGGAAGCAACTCTCTGAGCTCGAGCCCGGCTTCCGGCGTGCGCGCTGCACAGCCGGCGGCCTGGCGGATGTACGGCGCGGCCGATCCTCATCGCCCGTGTCTCGAAACCTTCGTCACGATCGCGGGCCGGGGCGGTTTCGACATGCCTTCTCCCAGGTAGAAGCCGGTCTGCGTCGGCTGGTTATAGCCCACGTTCTGGCAGGCCACGCTCAGGCGGTAGATCGGGTCGTGCATCAAGGTGGTCAAGCGGTGTTCCGTCGGGATCGTCGTCGTGTAGATGCGCAGCTCCTTGCCGTCGACTGTCCTCCAGATCACCTCCTCGCGCCAGTCACCGAGGATGTCAGCGCAGAGACAGGGGGTCGACTTGGTGGAATTGTTGGAAGCGCAGTTCTCCGCAGTGACCAGGCGAGTCTCCGTGCCGTCTTGCCAGTTCCACTTGGAAATCCGGTTGCCGTCGAGGAGCTCACGAAGCAGGTCGCCGTCCCACCAGACCCCGAAGTTGCACGACCGGGGCTTCCTGTCGGAGATCGTTTCGCCGTGGACGTCCCAGAGGCCGGAGAGCCCCTGCCCCGAGGCCCACATCTCGTAGCCGCGATGCCGCGGGTCGATGTCCATCGCGACGCCCCGGCCGACGTCCGGCGACGGCTTCCCCCAGATCAGGCCACCGGTCCTGGCGTCGCGGAACTCGGCGCCGTTGGGATGGCGCGGGCGTTCATGGATGTCGAAGACTTCCAGGCCCGGGCGATCGGGATCGATATCCGAAAGATGAATGGCGTCGCCGTGTCCCAGGCCCGTGGAGTAAAGCCCCTTGCCGTTGTCGTCGATGGCGCAGGCCCCGTAGATGATCTCATCCCTGCCGTCGCCATCGACGTCGCCGACGCTCAGGTTGTGGTTCCCCTGGCCGCGGTACGATCGGTTGCCGGGTGTGCCGTCGTCGCTGTCGAAGGTCCAGACGTGAGACAGCGAGCCGTTCCGCCAGTTCCACGCGGCCAGCACCGTTCTCGTGTAGTAACCTCGGCACATGATCGCGCTCGGCCGCGACCCGTCGAGATAGGCGACGGCCGCCAGGAAGCGGTCGACCCGGTTGCCGTAGCGGTCTCCCCAGTCGGCCACATTTCCCCGGGGCGGGATGTAAGCGGTTGTCGCCAGCGCCTTGCCGGTGGCGCCTTCGAAGACGGTGAGGAACTCCGGCCCTTCGAGGATGTAACCCGCTGCGCTTCGGTAGTCGGCGCCGGCATCGCCGAGCGGCTTTCCCGTTCCGTCGATCGTGCCGTCGGCCGTCTTGCACACGACCTCGGCCTTGCCGTCGCCGTCGAGGTCGTAAACCATGAACTGCGTGTAGTGCGCGCCTTCGCGGATGTTCTTGCCCAGGTTGATCCTCCAGAGGAAGCGGCCGTCGAGCCTGTAGGCTTCGAGCTTGGTCTCCCCCGTCGTCCCGGCCTGCGAGTTGTCACGGCCCCGCATCTCCTGTTTCAGGACGATCTCGTACTCGCCGTCGCCGTCAAGGTCGCCGACGGAGGCGTCGTTCGGCGTGTGGCCGGGAAGGGTCTGAAGGGGAATGGAGAGGTAGGGCCGTGCCGCTGCGCCGGCTGGAAGGTGGAACGATGCGCTCGGCGCCAGCTCACGGCCGCCCTGGACCGGACGGACGAAATAGGAGACGGCCTCCTTCGAGATCGCCCCCGCATCGACGAAGTTCGTCGCGTCGCGAAGTGGCTCGGGGTTCACCTTCACAGGCGCGGCACCGCCCGAAGCGCGATAGAGGTTGAACGTGATGTCGTCGGGATCGGTTCCCAGCAACCGCCAGCCCACGAACACCTTGCCATCATCCTGGCGGATGGCCGTCACCCCCCGGCCCAGCGCCTCCATGTGTCGCTGGGCGAACGAAGTCGCGGCGAGGACCCAGTGGAAGAGGATTCCGGTGGCAACCATCTTGATTCCGGTCGTCATCATCGTCGATTGCCTCTCCATGCTCAGTGGCTCTGGCCAAGTCGGAGTTCATTCCTCCTTGACCAGGGTGCTGCCACCATCGCTGCATTGAATGTGAAGAGAAAATTCATTAGACTCTCTAAAGATTTCCATCAAACCCCATCTGCCTCACCGTAGAATGGGGTTGTTGATTTGCTGAATCTGCCTGGCTTGAAACCCGCCTGAATCATCCATGGAAGGAACCTTCTGAGACCG
>JBMFUH010001019.1:0-2665 GCA_049966735.1 Isosphaeraceae bacterium | reverse complement strand
CCCCGCGCTGGTCGATCACGTCTTCCGCAACGACGGTGGCCGGTTCGTCGACGTGTCCGCCAGCGCGGGGATCAAGAAGGATGTGAACGGCCGGGGTCTGGGCGTGATGACCGCCGATCTTGATGACGATGGCAAGATCGATGTATTTGTCACCAACGACATGACATCGAACTATCTCTTTCATAATCAGGGGAGTTTTCAGTTCGAGGAGTCGGGGCTCCTGTCCGGCGTGGCGGGCAATGCCGCGGGCGGATCGCAGGCGGGGATGGGCGTGGCCGGCGGCGACCTGGACGGTGACGGCCGGTTTGATGTGACCGTGACCAATTATTACAACGAATCGACCTCATTTTTCCGGAACCTGGGCGAGGGATTCTTCGGCGAGCAGTCCGCGTCGATCGGCATGGCCGCGCCCAGCCGCTACGTGCTGGGTTTCGGGATCGCGATTCTCGACGCCGACAATGATGGCTGGCTCGAGCTGATGACCGCCAACGGCCACATTCACGACGGCCGGCCGCAGTATCCGTGGCAGATGCCCGTGCAGCTTTATCACAACGAAGGTGGCGCTCGCCCCCTTCTGCGCGAGGTCTCGTCCCGGGCCGGAGCGCCGTTTCAGGTCTTGCGCGTCGGCCGCGGCCTGGCCGCCGGCGACCTGGACAACGACGGCCGGATCGACGCGCTGGTGGTCTCCCAGAACCAGCCCCTGGCCTACTTGCACAACCGCTCTGACGCAGGGCACTTTCTGGTGCTGCGGCTCGCGGGGCGGAAGTCAAACCGCGACGCCGTGGGAGCACGCGTGACAGTCCGCTGCGGTCAGCGATCTCTCATCGCACAACGGACCGGCGGTGGCAGTTACCTGTCGGCGGGGGATCCCAGGCTCCATTTCGGCCTGGGGAAGGCGACCCTGGCTGAGTGGGTCGAGGTCCACTGGCCGAGCGGGCGGGTGGATCGTTACTCTGGCCTCAAGGCCGATACCGGGTATCTGCTCCACGAAGGAGAGTCGGTTCCCCAGCCGCTCTTGGGTTGGAAGGCCCCAAAGTAGGAGACTCTGGGATCGTGGGCCCGCCGAGCTGGGCACGATCCGGACGGCGTTGCAAAAGAAGCGAGCAGGGGCGGCGACGACGGTTGCCACCATGCTCGGATTGATGAGGACAAGGGGCTGGTCGACCGCGCCGACGGCCCGCGCGGGTATCTCTGGTCGCCCACGGTCAGCCGCCAGACGGCCCGGGCAGGCCTGCTGGGCAAGCTGCTTGACCTCGTGTTCGAGAGATCAGCGCGCGGCTTGGTGGCGCGCATGGTGGAGGAAGGCGGGCTGAGCCACGAGGACCGCGACGCCATCCGCAAGCTGCTCGACGCTCCCCAACGGGCACAACGACCCGGCGAGAAGGAGCCCAGGGAATGAACAGCTTGCCTTTCGGCACCTCGCCGCTCTGGCACTGGCAGTGCGCGGGCTGGACGACAGGTGTTGGGTTCTTGCTTTCTCTAGAGCACGCAAGGGGTGATTCGAAAAAATCTTTCAGGCGAGGGCTTGATTTTTCAGGAATTTCTGGGCACAGTTAATGCGAAGTGGATTGATTGGCTGATGGTGGCTGAAGTCGTGCTCCGCCAAGCGGTGTGAGTTTGTCATCTCGAGGGCGTTTCTCCCAATTTCGCTTCCCTCCCCCACTACAGGACCTGAAGCACAATGAGCGTGAAGTTGCGTGGGAGTTCTTTCTCGTCATTTCGTCTTCGGACGCTAGCAACTCTCCTAACGCTTGCGACTACGTGCGGCTGCGGGACATCAGGCACTTCCGGTGGCGCCGACGCCAAAGCAAACTCGAAAGAACTCGCTGCTGCCAGGGAGTCGCTCGCCACTCGCGTGAAAGTCCGCGGCAAAACCCTTCCGGCCACGTCCAACCTCAGTGTCCGTGAGCGGCGTGCCTTGAAACAGGCGGGCGAGCTCCCCGCTAAGTAAACCAGCGACGTTCGCATCCTGGGGCGAGGGTCGCGGAACTCGATGCGCTTCTCCGTCGTTCTTTTTCTCCGCTTCGTTTCATCCGTCTTGTGTCCTGTCGCGGAATGCCCCGCTCTTTTTTTCACAAAAGGAGTCTCTCCTTATGAACGCGCTTCGCTCTCGCAAGGTGAATGCCGGTGGCTTTACCCTCATCGAACTGCTCGTGGTGATTGCCATCATCGCCGTCTTGATCGCCCTGCTCCTGCCGGCCGTGCAGCAGGCGCGTGAAGCCGCTCGCCGGGCCCAGTGCGTCAACAACTTGAAGCAGATGACGCTCGCCGCGCACAACTACGAGGAGGCCAACGGCTCGTTCCCCATGGGCGACTCGGTCGGCCGCGACTGGCAGAGCTTGCAGCTCGTTCGCCAGAACTTCGGCCACTTCGTCGCGCTGACCGCGTTCTACGAGCAGGCAACCGTGTTCAACGCTCTCAACACCAGCGTCATGATTTACGAGTACCCCAACTCCACCATCAGCGGCATTGGCATCAACATGCTGTGGTGCCCGAGCGACGGGGTGATCTCCACTCTGTTCTGGCCTGGACAACCGGGCGATGGCTGGGACAACTGTCCCATCCCCATGACCTACAGCAGCTACGCCGGTAGCCTTGGACCTGTTGTCTATTGCTGGAACGACCCAGGGCTGTTCCAGTCCAAGGGCATGTTCGCGCACAACGG
>JBMFUH010001018.1:0-2673 GCA_049966735.1 Isosphaeraceae bacterium | reverse complement strand
CTCCTTGAGGCTGCGCTTCAGCCGCGCCAGGTGCTCGTCTTCCAGCCAGCACCGGCCCTGGTACATCCGGAAGACCTCGTACACGGAATCGCCGAAAAGAAAGCCCCGGTCCCAGACCGAGACTGTCGCCTGCTCGACAGGCATGATCTTTCCGTTCACGCACGCCAGCACCTGCATCGACGAAGTTCCTTTCAAGTTGAGCGAAATCGAACGTATACTAGTGTGAGGATAATCGTGGCGAGTAAGCCTGGCAATGGCGGGGCTGCGGCCACGAGGCGTTCTCGAACAACGACCCGACACCAGGCTAAGCAGGGCGGGGTAGCGGTAGGGTGGGTCAGTGAAGCGCTTTATGTGGAACAGCCGCCCTCGGCTGTTCCAAGCCGTGACAGCCGGGGGCGGCTGTCCCACACCCACCATCTGGAAGCCAATTCGGTGGGTTGCGCTTCGCTGCCCCCCTACGAATTGCAGCGATTCCGGGCATGTGTGGGGTCGTTGTTCTCGAAGATACTGGACGGGATTATCCGGAGCAGCCAAATGGAGAATAAAATCCGGTACGAGATCATTCTTTATTGGAGCAACGAGGACCAGGCCTTCCTCGCCGAGGTGCCGGAGCTTTCCGGCTGCGTCGCGGACGGAAAGAGCTACCAGGAAGCTCTGGCAAATGTCGAAATCGTCATCCAGGAGTGGATCGAGACGGCGCGCGAGTTGGGTCGGCCACTACCGGAGCCCCGGGGCCGTTTGATTTACGCCTGAATCACGCAATACGTTGCCATAGACAGGCAATCATCCCTCAATGCTCCCCCAGGGCCACCCCGGCTTGCTTCGGAGCCAGCAGCTTGTCGATCTGCCGTTCCGCTTCGGCAGCAGTTCGGATGCCGCGGTTCGTGACCTTGCCCTCACCATCGATCAGGAACATCGTCGGCAATGAGATGATCCCATATTCGGTGGCCAAGCGGCTCTCGATCCCGCCCGGCTCGAAGATCTGCGGCCAAGGGAGCTGCTGCTCCTTCACAAAGGCTTCGAGTTCGGCCTTCTCGTTGTCCAGACTGACGCCCACGACCGCCAGCCCCTTCGCCTGGTACTTCTCGTAGACCTTTACCAGGTCGGGAAGCTCGCGACGGACCGTCTGGCCCCCCCATGAGGCCCAGAAGACGACCAGGACCGACTTCCCACGCAACTGGCTGGTATCGATCGTCTCCCCTTGCAAGCTCGTCCCCTTGATCGCGATCAGCTTGCCCACCAGGTCGAGCCGCTTCAAGGCGCCCGCGCCCTTCTTGCCGGCCGGCGTGTCGGGGAAGTTCTCGACGAGCTTCGTGTAATCTTGCCGGGCCGTCTCTTCCTCGGCGTTGAACTCGTTGGAACTGCCGAGCTGGAGCCAGACCTCGGGCGCTTCGTCGGCCTTGGGGAACTTGTTGAGGAAATCTTGCAGCTCGGCCATCCACTTCTTCTGGTTGGCCAGGAAGTTGCTGTCGGGCCGATCATTCCGCAGCACGAACTCCGCGCCGATCAGCCGGTAAGCCGCATAGGACGCCAGCTTGCCTCCCTCGCCGATCAGGCTTTCGAGAACCTCCCGAGACTTGGGATTCTCGCCGGTCTGGTACGCCGCGGCCAGGCTGTCGACGATCTGCTTCTTGTAGTTGAGCTGGTCTTCCGGGTCCTTGGAGGCCTTGACGATCGCGCTTAAGAGCGGGACCCGGCCGACGTGGAACCTTGCCACGTCCTTCTTGTCGCCACTGGTCTGGAGCTTGCTGTTGGTACTGTCGTACTCGGCAAGCGCCTTGAGGGCCTTGTCCGTGGCCTCGTCGCGCTGAGGGCCAGGAGCGTTCACGTCATAAATCGCGGCGCGGATGCCGGCGGCCGAGGCCACGATCGGCTTTTCGGGATCGACCGGGCGGGGCAGCTCGACGAACTTCCAGGTGTCGCCCAGCTTGATCATCTCGGGAACCTGGAGGAACGAGACCTTGGCCGCGCTGGCTTGCGCTCCGGGAACGCCGGCGAAAATGACCGCGTTCTCGTAGAGGATCACGTCCTTCTCGACCCCGGTCGCCGGGTCGGCCGGAATGACGTGGGGATAGGTGCCGTCAAACCGGTTCCAGACCGTCTTGGCCGTCCAGCCGGAAAGCCCTTTCTGAAGGTCCTGCACGGCCTCGGCCCGCTTGTCGGCGCCGGCGGTGACCTTGTCGATCACCGGCTTGGGCAGTCCGGCGGCGGCCAGCTCGTCGGGCGTGGCCATCAGCGACTCGAGCAGGCCCAGATCGCCCGCGGAGATGGCCTGAACCAGGACCTTGGACGCCTCCTCGGCCGAGAGCCGCTTCCAGCCAGCGATCTTCCCCCCCTTGATCACGGCCACCCGCGTCCCGCCGCCATTGAGCCAGCGGCATTCATCGAGCGTCCGATCGCCGTCCAGGTCGTTCTCGCGGTAGACCTCGAACCCGTCCTGATAGTAGCTCCACTGGTTGAGGTACTTGCCGCCCCCCGTGATGACGAAGCGGCGGAGCAGCTTACCCTGCCCGTCCCGCAGCGCGTAGCCGACGGTCCGCTTCTGGCCGTCGGTGACCATCTCGACCTTGCAGGCGCTCACGGCCGCCTGGTCGGCCGGTGTATCGCAATCCACGCCGGGCTGGGTCGGCCGGAACTTGAGCAGATCTTTGGGTGCATAGTCCGCCGCTTTGC
>JBMFUH010001017.1:0-2675 GCA_049966735.1 Isosphaeraceae bacterium | reverse complement strand
GTCCAAGGGCGCGGCGGGCACACCCGGCGATTCCCGGGCGAGCTTGGCGGAGCGCGTTCCCTATGAGTTTCTCCCCGATGCCGAGGGTATCCTCGAGGAAATCGTCCCGGCATCGTTCCGCAATCGTCTTTACAAATGCTTCCTCGACGCGGCCGTTAGCGAGCAGATCTCGCGGATGGTGGCCATGCGAGGAGCCACACAGAATGCGGACGATCTCGTCAAGTCGCTGACCCGGCAATACAACCGGGCCAGGCAGTCCCAGATTACTCGCGAGCTTGCCGACATCGTGGGCGCGGCCGCCGCACTCTCCTGAGCCAAAATCGTCCCGGTGAGCCGGCAACGGCCACTTGAACCGACTCCGCTTCGTTTTCCAGAGGAATTCCCGCAATATGGCCACCGCAACCAAGACGGGACGGATTGCCCAGGTGATCGGCTCGACCTTCGACGCCGAGTTCGATGAAGGCCACCTGCCGAACATTTACAACGCAATCACGATCGAGACCGACCAGAAGGGAATCAAAATCCATCTGACCGGCGAGGTCCAGCAGCACCTGGGCGGCAACCGGGTTCGCTGCGTGGCCCTGGGGTCAACCGATGGCCTGGTCCGGGGTATGCCGGTCCTCGATCAGGGCGCGCCGGTCAGCGTTCCGGTGGGCAAGGAGACGCTGGGCAGGGTCTTCAACCTGCTGGGCGACCCGATCGACGGTCGGGGCCCGGTCACGGTCCATGAGCGCTGGCCGATCCACCGCGAGCCCCCCGCGTTCGACACCCTCTCGCCCAAGACCGAGCAGTTCGAGACCGGCATCAAGGTCATCGACCTCCTGACACCGTTCGTCCGCGGCGGCAAGATCGGCCTCTTCGGCGGAGCGGGCCTGGGCAAGACCGTGATCCTCACCGAGCTGATCGCCCGCATTGCCTCGGTGCACAGCGGCTACTCCGTGTTTGCCGGCGTCGGCGAGCGGACCCGGGAAGGCAACGATCTCTGGCTGGAAATGCAGGAAGCCAAGATCGGCAGCACGGGCAAGTCGGTCATCGACAGCACGGTCATGTGCTTTGGCCAGATGAACGAACCCCCCGGCGCCCGGCTCCGCGTGGCACTCTCGGCGCTCACGATGGCCGAGTGGTTCCGCGACGCCACCGGGGCCGACACGCTCCTCTTCATCGACAACATCTTCCGGTTCAGCCAGGCGGGCTCGGAGGTGTCGGCGCTCCTGGGCCGAATGCCGTCGAACGTGGGCTATCAGCCGACGTTGGCGACCGAGATGGGCGCCTTGCAGGAGCGGATCACCTCGACCAAGAAGGGGGCCATCACCTCGGTGCAGGCGGTGTACGTGCCGGCCGACGACCTCACCGACCCCGCCCCGGCCACGACATTCGGCTTCCTGGATGCGTTCATCGTCCTCTCCCGGTCGATCTCCGAGAAAGGAATCTACCCGGCGATCGACCCCTTGGGGTCCAGCTCGCGCATTCTTGATCCCCAGTACGTCGGCCAGGAACACTATGCCGTCGCCCGGCGCGTCCAGGCCATCCTCCAGCGGTACAAGGAGTTGCGCGACATCATCGCGATCCTGGGCGTCGATGAGCTGTCCGAGGACGACAAGCTGATCGTCCACCGCGCCCGGCGGATCGAGCGATTCCTCTCGCAGCCCTTCTTCGTCGCCGAGGTCTTCATCAACAAGCCTGGCCAGTATACCAAGCTGGCCGACACGGTTCGCAGCTTCAAGGAGATCTGCGAGGGCAAGTGGGACCATCTGCCCGAGTCTGCCTTCATGTACGTGGGTGCCATCGAAGGGGCCGAGGAGCAGGCCAAGAAGATGGGCGCGATCTGATCGGGAGTCAAAACGCAGGCCGCTAGCCTTGGGTCGGGAGCACTGTTCGCGATGGCAAAAAGTCCTGAAGCAGGCGTTGAGGAACGAGTGGCTCCTTTGGGGCTGAAGAGAGTCGAGGTCGTGGTGGTGACGCAGGAGAAGACGCTGCTCGACGAGCAGGTTGATTTCGTCTCCTTGCCTCTCTACGACGGCGAACTGGGCGTCCTTCCCGGCCGGACCCCCGTGATCGGCCGCCTGGGCTACGGGGAGCTCAGGACCAGGCTGGGCGAGACAATCCGGCGCTACTACGTGGACGGTGGCTTCGCCCAGATTCGCGACGACGTGGTCACGGTCCTGACCAGCCGCGCACTCACCCTCGACGCCATCGACCCCGCCGCCGCCGCGCATGAGCTGGAAAAGGCCCAGGAAAAGCCGGCCATCACCGACCACGACTTTGCCGAGAAAACCAAAGCCGTTGCCCGAGCCCGGGCCAAGGTCCGGGTGGGGAAGCACAAGGGATAGCCGCAATACCGTTGAAATAGACGGACTCCAAAGGACGGCCGTCGTTCTTTCACCCTTGCCCCTTGCGCGTGTTCGGAGCGGCTGAAGGGTAATCCGCCCTGACCGCTCCCCGGAACGAGGTGACTTGTCAACTCCTCGGGATAGTCGCACGGCTGACACCGAAAATCGCTCAAGACACGGATCGCCCAAGAATCGCGAGAACGCGCAGGAGCCAGCCACTCCTTCCCCTGGTCGCGAGCGCGGGCCATGGCTCCGTGTGATCGTTCCCTGTGTGGACCAGGGGGGTTATAATTCACTCGGTTCCGTTGTTTTCGCCCATGGGACCGGAGGTCTGCTGATGGCCAC
>JBMFUH010001016.1:0-2675 GCA_049966735.1 Isosphaeraceae bacterium | reverse complement strand
GGCTTGACATGCTACCACCAGCCTCGGCCGGCGCGAACCGCGTCTTACACCCGGCTCGCGAACTCCCCTTGGTCCATTGTTCTCGGTTCTGATAAGCTGGTTACGTCAACGAGTTCGGGTAAGGCGAGACGAATCGCCCCTCCTTGCCCCGGTAGGACTTCCCGACTGAGGCAGGGTCATCTTGAACTCTTGACAGCTCGCGAGCGTATGAAGCACCAGTCGCTTTTCGTCCGGTCGTCTCGCCGTGGAGCGAACCTCGACGGACTGTCGTCCCGCCTGTGTGCATGCCGACCTTGGGAGAGTGACCCTTGTTTGCTGGACCGATCATTGCCCGGGAGGTGGTTACCAGCCCCCGCCCCTTGCGCTATTACCTCTGGCGGGCCTCGTTTTCCTGTCTCCTCCTGATTCTGCTCTGGACCGCCTGGCAGGGGATCATCGGCTGGCAGGACGTGCGCGAGGTCGGCGTCATGGCCCGGTTCGGCAACGTCGTGTACAGCGTCTTCGCGATGTTGCAGCTTGTGATCATGCTCTTCTTCGCGCCACTCTCGACCGCGGCCGCCGTGGCCTACGAGAAAGACCGCCGGACGTTCAACCTCCTGCTCATGACCAGTCTCAGCGACCTGGAGATCGTGGTGGGCAAGCTGGTTGCCGGCCTGCTCAACATCCTGATCATCCTGGGCGCCAGCGTGGGCCTCTTGTCGATCTGTGCCCTGCTGGGCGGCATCTCGTTCGGGCAGGTGGCCAACCTGTTCGCGGTGACCGCCGCGTCGGGAGTGGCTGGCGGCGCGATGGGACTCTTGATCGCGCTCTGGCGCGACCGGACATTTCAGTCGATCTCGCTCACCATCCTGATGGTCGTGTTCTCGGTCGCGGGGGTCGAGTTGTTCGCGGTGGCGTATCCGACCGTGGAGTTCCTGGGAGTGCCGGTCAAGGAGATCTTGAGTCCGATTCGAGCCATGCTGGCGGTGCTTTACCCTCGGGTCATCCAGGGGGGCGGGATCATCCACGGCTCCAGCCTGGTGTACATCGGAATCCGCCTGACCTTCGCGGCCCTGATCGTCGCCTTCGGAACCTGGAAGCTGCGGAAGTGGAACCCGGGGCACAACGAACCCCGTGAGCAGGGCGATGAGACCGAAGTCGAGGTCGTCGAAGCCATCCACGAGGTAAAGGAAGAGCGGACCGAGGTCCCGGTCGCCGTCGGCGCGGGCCACATCGCCGCGGGAGGCTCGCCCGGCGCGGGGATTGCCGAGCGTTCCGCGATCCAAACCGGCAACGGAGCAGCCGGGAATGGTGAGCTGCCTTTCGACGACTCCACCGGCGCAACCACGGGTCTGCATGTGCCCCGGCGGACGCATCGCCGGGTGGCCGCCGCGCCCAAATCTTACCGCCAGCCCTGGGCCAATCCGATCCTCTGGCGCGAGCTGATGACCCGCGCCTATGGCACCCGGCCGCTCATCATCAAGGGCTGCTACCTGCTTCTCTTCGCGCTGGGCGTGGGCTTCTTCCATTTTCTGGGCGAGGGGATGGCCAATCCCCTGGGGTCTTCGCTGGCCTTGATCGTGGTCGGTCTGGCAATCCTCAGCCTGATCCTCATCAACGCTCAGGGCGTGACCGCACTGACCAGCGAACGGGACAGCGGAGCGCTCGATCTCCTCCTGGTCACCGAACTCTCCCCGGGAGATTTCATCTACGGCAAGCTTTACGGAATCCTCTACAACAGCAAGGAGATGGTCGCGCTTCCCTTGCTCTTCGCCCTTTATCTCTGGTGGACGAACAAGGTCTCCGGTGAGAACACGGTCTTCTTCCTGATCGATTACCTCTTGCTCTGCCACTTCGCGGCGATGCTCGGACTGCACTCGGCGATCAGCTTCACGAGCAGCCGGGTGGCGATCGCCAACAGCCTGGGAACGCTCTTCCTCTTGATGGTCGGCATCCTCTTCTGCGCTTGGGTGATCATCCAGAGCGATCGGGAGTTCGGCCGGCAGCTTCTCAGCTTCATGATCTTCATCGGCGCGGGGAGCGTGGCCCTCTTCGGCTCGCTGGGCGCCAAGAATCCCTCCCGCGCCATCGCGCTGGTGTCACTGCTGACTCCGTTCTGGACCTTCTACTGCATCATCAGCCTGATCAACAGCGCTTTCATGGCCGCCTTCCTCGTCAGCGTGGGCGTCTACGGTTTCGCCCTCCTGGCCATGCTGGTTCCCGCCGTGGGCGACTTCGACATCGCACTCGGCCGAACGAGCGCCATTCAGGGATAAAGCCAGGTCCGCCCAGAAGCGAGGGGAACTGCCAGTCTTCAAGGGGGAATTGAGTCCCTCTCAAGGGAGTCGGATAGCGATGGATAAACCCATGTCGACATGGCCGGCTTTTCTTCTCAAGCGCAGGGTGAAATACCCGGAATCTGATGGGAAACCTATGGGTGAAACCGGGGTTCATGTCAACGTGATCGTGGCTGTATTGGGCATGCTGCGCAGACACTTCGCGGAAAATACCAGAGTAGCCGTGCTAGGGCGGTTTGCAATCGGCTTGCGCACTCATTGAATATCGTAGGGTCCGCTGTGCGGACCAAATTGCTCTGGCCGTCGGTCCGCACAGCGGACCCTACGGTGAGCGATCGACCCGAAAACCGCTCTAGGAGCTTGTCTGAATAACACTACCGCGATTCACCCACCAGTCCA
>JBMFUH010001015.1:0-2679 GCA_049966735.1 Isosphaeraceae bacterium | reverse complement strand
TCCCCGACCTGTTGACTGACCGAAAACCGGAAACAGGGCTTGACCCCGCGAAGCCCTGCGGTCGAGAACATGGCTTGTCCCCGACCTGTTGACTGACCGAAAACCGGAAACAGGGCTTGACCCCGCGAAGCCTCTGACCCTGACCCGGCGAAGCCTCCTTTACGCGCGAGAAATCGGCGTCCGTGTTGATTTTCCCTGATCCTCACAGATCCCGGCTACAGAAGCAAACAAGCGTGAGTCCCAGGCATGCCAGGGTCGAGAGGCCGTAGCCCAGGATCACGTGCGGCAGCGAGAAGTCCTTGTGTGGTTCCCGGTCGAAGAACCCCTTGGGTGGTGGCGGAGCTGGCGGTTGCTGGTCGCCGCCGCCGAACAGGCTCAAGAACTGCGCCGCGCCCTGGCCCAAGTCCTCAAGTGCCACGTCTTTGTGAGCGTTTTCGGTCTCCTTTTCGGCCCGCCAGGGTGTGCGGAAGAGCGTGGGGATGGCCCGGCTCAGGCTGATGGTCGAGAAGGCTTCCAGAGAAAAGGTGCTGAGGATCAGGTTGCTGGGAAACCAGATGAATAACGCGACCACGATCGCCAGGAGCGGCCTGCGAAACATCGTGCCCAGCAAGTAGGCAAGCGACACCAGAAACGTCAAGACCAGGCCGACGACGGCCAGTGAGGCAACGGTCCCGTACACCGTCACGGTATCCGCGGGCACCTTGCGCTGGGCCAGCGTCACCCACACGGCCGTCGGCACAATCACCACCAGGTAAGAGCCCAGGACGACCGCCAGCCGGGCGGTCCACGACGCCAGCAAGTACTCGAACCGGGTGACCGGGCGGCTGAGGATCCCGTCGGTCAGCGCTTCGGATCGCGTGGCGGAGACCGGGTCCGCGCCCAGCACGACGACCACGAGGAACCAGGGGCCGACCAGGTACGGGATCAACAGGCTCGTGATCAGCTCGGCGGTCTTCAACTGGGGCCACCAGGTGGCGACGAGTAGCAGCGTCAGCAAGACGCTGCCCGCCAGCCACAACCGCACCAGCCAACTGGAGAAGAGCGTCCGCAGGTCATGGCGGAAGATGGCCAGAAACGGCAGGAACCGCGTGCCGAACGTTGAGATCGAAGCGGGAAAACCCATGAGCTTCCTCCTCTTGCAGCAATTGCAAGTACGCGGTCTCCGTGTCGTGCTGGCCGGAATGGACGGCCTGGAGCGGCACATTCGCCGCCGCGACCCGCCGGAGCACCTCTTCCAGCACCGCGGCGCGGCTCTGCCCGTTGAGCACGCGGACCGCCAGCGTCTGTCCCCCGCGGGCGCTGGCCTCGATGCCCTTCAGCTCCGCCAGTTCGATCGTCAACCGGTCCAGAACGTCGGCCGAAGTCTCCAGCTCCAGGGTGAAATCCTGGTGCCGCAGCCGGTTCTTCATCTCCTGCATCGACCCGCGGAAGATCATGCGGCCCTCGTACATGACGCCGACGGAATCACAGATCTGATCGATGTCGTTGAGAATGTGGGTGGCGATGACGATCGTATGGTTCCTGCCCAGCTCCCGGATCAGGTCCAGGGTGAATCGGCGGGCGGCCGGGTCGAGCCCGGCGGTCGGCTCGTCCCAGATCAAGAGCGGCGGATCGGCCATCAGCGAAGCGGCAATTCCCAGGCGGGTCGTCTCACCCGTGGAGAGGCTCTGGATCCGCCGGTCGGTGATCCGGAGCAGGCCGACCGCCCGCAAGAGCGACGTCAAGCGCGGTTTCCGCACCTCGCCCGGCAACCGGCAGAGCTGGCCCAGCAGGTCCAGGTATTCGATGGGCCGCAGATTGCCCGGCAATTTGGGGTTGGTGGGCAGATAGCCGATCAGGCTACGCACGGTGACCGAGTGGGAACCGCAGCGATGACCGAAAACCTCGGCGCAACCCGCGGACGGGCGCTGAAGTCCCAGAAGCAGCCGGATGGTGGAGGTTTTCCCCGCCCCGTTGGGTCCCAGCAGGCCGAAGACCGCGCCCTGGGGGATCTCCAGGTTCATGTCGTTGACCGCGATAACGCGATTACCATAATACTTCGTCAGATGCTGGGTGCGAATGGCCGGCTGCACGTGCGACTCCTCCGCGAATCGATGGCCAGACCGCCGTTTCGATGGTTCCGCGCCTCCTGAACAAGCTGGAGCTCCAACCTGCGCGGTGTGTCGCTGTTGAGTATATCCGCGTGGCGGACGAATTGTTTCATGATTCGCTCGAGGGGCCGGGTGAAAACGGGGAGAGGGAGGAATCCACGGGCGCGCCCCGATCAAGCCAAAGACACCGGGATCAGGCCGTTGGTTCGCTGGTAACGCGCCGGAAGCCGTTTCAGCATCATTACATGGAGCTATAGTGCATCCACCCATCGAAGTAGGGGGTCCGATGTGGCACCGCTCGAGCCAAAATGGCACATCAACGACCGCTGATTGTTCACTATCGCGAGCCGGCCACGAAGGGGTTCGAGAAACGTGCCGTGACCGACAGCTCCTCTTCTGAACCATGCCGGAAGGTTTCGCGGTATCCCGACCCGCCGGGAGGAACGGACAGGAATGTCCGTCCTACTGTACTACTAACTTCGAGAATCTTGTACGCCGGACACGATTTCGCAAGCGATTCCGTGGCAAGCTTTTGGGTTGCAGCCCCGGGTGATCCAGCGTGCGGAGCCAGGATGGCGACCACGCATCT
>JBMFUH010001014.1:0-2707 GCA_049966735.1 Isosphaeraceae bacterium | reverse complement strand
CTGTACGGCAAGCGGGCCAACCTCGGTACGGCCGTGCAGCCGCGCTACAGCTATCCGATCGTCTGACGCCTTCGCCAGCGAGGCAAGACCAACAAGGAGTCCCTTGCGGTGACACGTCTCTTCGCGGGAACGTCCTGGGACCGCCCTCCCACCTGCGACCGTTGCGGCCAGCCCGAAACCGAGTGCCGTTGCCCACCCTCGGTCGAGGAGCCCAGACGCATCCCTCCGGAAAAGCAGACAGCGCGGTTGAAACTCGAGAAACGCGCCAAGGGGAAAATCGTCACGGTCATCTCGGCCCTCGATCCCCTTGGCAACGACCTGCCGGCCTTGACGGTGCGGCTCAAGAACACATGCGGCACGGGCGGAACGCTCAAAGACGGCCGTATCGAACTGCAGGGTGACCATCTCAAGGGCGTCGAGACGGCACTCCAGGAAATCGGCTACAAAACCAGGCGAAGTTATACCTCGCGCGGCCCCGGTTGATCCATCCCGGGCATCCGCTATCTCGTGGTCGCGCGATGCCGGAACGGCCAGGGGCTCTCCTCGAAGCCTCGCCGTCCCGTGCATGCATCACCGCGCGCTCGACTTGCGGCGGTCCTGTACAACTCAGCCGCGGGCCATGACGAGAATTGTGAAGAAACCGTGAAGATTGGCTTCGTTCTGCGCCCCAATTGAAGCCATTTTCGAGCGCAAACCTTGATTTGGGACCGATCATCGAAATGGAGTCAGTTTCGATCACCAAGACGGCAGCACACGGGGTGGCTTCGCGGGGTACGACGTGATCGGCGCGTACGCCAGCGCCGCCCGGCACGTTGCGAAAAACGCGGAGTCAAAGCGAACCAGGAGTATGGCGTGGCCGAGCTTGATACGGATTGATTGGCCAGGTGTTCGTGCTTGGTGAGTTTGGCGTGGTGGGCAAGGCCACCGCCAATTCCTTGCTGCCGGCCGCCACGGGCCACAAACAGGGTGACCAGGCCGCCAAGACGAAGCCCCCCTCGGGAAAGCTGCTTGCGGATTCTGGATCAGACCCGAATGGCGGTTTCTTAGATCCTAAACTGCGTTCGGCAAAGCAGTTCGGACTTCTTCGCCGATTTTCGCGGCGCCGTAACTTGCCTATTCGCCACCCAATTCCGATCGCTGATCTGCCGGTTTTCTCTGGTTTTTTCGAGCTTTGAGCACGTCGACTTGGGTGAGACTAAGCAAGTCGCCCACGGTTTCTGCCCGTGCCGCGCTGTTTTTCGTCTTACTGCCTTTCCCCGCTAACCTGGCCGAAACCCTCTCATTTTCGGGTTTTCGCCCACAATACGGTTTCGCTAACCCTGAGAGCAAGCAGTTCCCAGGACGTCCCTCGGGGGCCAGCAACTTGTCTATTTGACACCCAACAGCCATGGCTCGCTCCCAGGAACTCTCGCGCCTGTTCCAGCAACCTGATTCACCGGCCCACCGTCATTACGAGGGGATGGTGAACGCGATGCACAGTACAGCAAGCGTTTTCATCAACAACAACAACCACGAGTCGGGCCTGCACGAGGGTTATATGAACTGGCTCGAGGGCCTGGCGCCGTTCGACCCCTCGCCCGCCGGGTACAAACACAACGGCCCGGGCGAGGACAACGCCGACGCCCACATGAAGCGGCAGATCATGGGCCGCGAGGTCGTGGTGGCAATCACGAAGAGCAAGCTCGACCTCGGGCCCTTACGCGCCACTTCCCACTCCCGACCAACCTGGAGGGAGACAATGGCTGTCCTTGGTCTCACCCGTCGCGCAGAATCGGACCCGCGAATTCCCATGTGGGTATCATATCGGCAGTTTTCAGGGAGGAAAGAGTTCCGGACGGGCTAACCGAAACGCCCTGATCTGCTCTTCGGCCCAGGATTGCTGCTTGGGAGTCAACGAGGGATCACATGGTTGATCATAACGGCTCCTGCGCGCGTAACGCCCACCAATATAAACGTACTCGAAGGCGGCCTGCAAATCGAGCACGACATCAGGGTCGTCGTGCTCAAGTGGTATGTTGAGACGCGGCAGCCGTTCGTGCAGTTCGCGGGGGTAAAGCTCATAGCGATTCCGGTGTGGCCAGCGACAGACACAGCACAAAGAGTCGAAGGGTTTCAGTTCCAGAGCGCGCCACTCGGGAATCGCAACGACGTGCCGGCCCCGGCGCAGCAAGTCGATCTCAATCAGGTGACACTCGCGCGCCAGTGTCTCGGCTTGCTTGGCCTGGTAAGAAACGCGGCCTGGTCCGGCAGCTTTATTTGTCGGGCTCACGACCTCGATCAGAGCCACAAGTTTCATTTCATTGCACGAGTCGAGGATCTCGACTCGTGTTTCGTGAATCTCCAGGTCCTCGACCTCGATGATCACAGCCGAATCTGACTTCGACTGAGCGGTCAGGATACAGCCCTCCGCTCCACGCGTTCGTTGGATCCAGACGTCGGGGATTCGCCGCTGTGGGCCTTCGAGGTAGACCCGTTCTTCAATCGATGTGATGTAACGCGGATCCAGTTTAGGTTGGAGTTGATCGGCAATCGTCACGATCAGCCGGGCGTGCACACTTTCCCAGAGGACGGGATGTTCGAGGAAAGGGTCCGTACCTGGAAACGGGTAGTTCATCGCTCGGCCTCGTTCGACTGCATACTCTCGACGTTCTCCATCTTAGAGCGGTTTTCGGGTCGATCGCTCACCGTAGGGTCCGCTGTGCGGACC
>JBMFUH010001013.1:0-2707 GCA_049966735.1 Isosphaeraceae bacterium | reverse complement strand
GGCGCAGCGAGGAGCCACGAAGACGCACGGCGTTTCCCGGTCCACCAGCGCGATCGGCCCGTGCTTCATTTCGGCGGTGGGGTAGCCTTCCGCGTGGATGTAGCTGATCTCCTTGAGTTTCAAGGCCCCCTCCAGCGCGACCGGGAAATGCATGTCGCGGCCCAGGTAAAGGGCGCTTTTCGCCGGGGCGACCCGGGCCGCGGCCTCCTCGATGACCGCCTCGTTCTTGAGCACCTCGCCGAGGAGGTTGGGCACTAACTCGATGGCTTCGAGCACGGCCAGCCCATCCTTGAACGAGAGGTGCCGCAGCCGGCCCATGTGCAGGGCGAGCATCGTCAGCACGACCACCTGCGCTGAGAAGGCCTTGGTGCTGGCGACGCCAACCTCCGGCCCGGCGTGCAGATAGATACCGCCGTCGGCCTCGCGGGCGATGGTGCTGCCGACCGTGTTGACGATGGCCAGCGTGGGATACCCGCGCCGTCTGGCCTCGCGGAGCGCCCCCAGAGTGTCGGCGGTCTCCCCGGACTGGCTGAGCACGAACACCAGCGTCTGATCGTCGAGCGGGGCGTCGCGATAGCGGAACTCGCTGGCGTATTCCACCTCGACGGGAACGTGCGACAGCCGCTCGATCAGGTACTCGCCAACCATGGCGGCGTGCCAGCTCGTCCCGCAAGCGGCGAAGACGATCCGCCGCGGCCGGCGAAGCTGCTCGGCGGTCATGTTCAGCCCGCCGAACTGCGCCGTGGCCTCGCCGCGGCGGAGCCGGCCCCGGCAAGCGTCGAGCACCGTGTCGGGCTGCTCGCGGATCTCCTTGAGCATGTAATGGGCGTGTCCTCCCAGCTCCACCGCGTCGGGCTTCCAGTCGATCCGGTCGATCCGGGGAGTGATCGGTCCGTGCTCGAGGTGGCGGATCTGGAAATCCTGGGGCGTGAGCCGGACGACCTCGCCATCCTGAAGGTAGGCCACGCGGGCCGTATGGGGAGCGATCGCCACGGCGTCGCTGGCCAGCAGGTGCTCGTCGTCCCCCACGCCCACCACTAGCGGGCTGCCGAACCGTGCGCCGATGACCACGCCGGGATGACCCACGCAGATGACCGCGATGCCATAGGTTCCCTCGAGCCGGGGCAAGGCGTTCTGCACCGCCTCGAACGGATCGCTCTCCCGCTCCAACTCGCGGGCAATCAGGTGGGCAATGACCTCGGTGTCGGTCTGGCTTTGAAAGACAAATCCCTCGGACTGAAGTTCCCGCCGCAGGGTGGAGTGGTTCTCGATCACCCCGTTATGCACGACGGCGACGGAGAACCGGCTGCCGCGGCCTCCCAGGTGGGGATGGGCGTTGCAATCGGTGGCCGCCCCATGTGTGGCCCAGCGCGTGTGGCTGATGCCGCTCTGGCCGTGCAGCGGCCTGCTCTCAAGCATCTCCTCGAGCGCCCGGACCCGCCCGGATCGCTTGCGGACCTCGATTTGCGCCCCGTCCAGCGCGGCCAGCCCGGCGCTGTCGTAGCCGCGATACTCCAGCCGCCGTAGTCCCGCGATCAGGATCGGGCTGGCCTCATGCTGACCCGTGTAACCGACGATTCCACACATTGATTCGTTCCTTCGGCTCGCCCGGGAACCCATGGCAAGAGAGGAGAAAGAACCCGGGGCATGCTGTGTGATTCTAGCTCGTGTAGCCGAGCCTTGCACAGGCTTTCGGAGATGCGTGCACGGGAAGATGGGTGATCTGGCTACTTGACCCCTTCGTCTTGCCTATCGGTCTTGCTTGCCCGCGCTGGCGAGTCTTGCGTGAGCAAGCATTCAAGCTCCTCGGGCGAGCGTTCCACAACTCTTCCGTTCTCCCAGATGATCACCTGCGTACCTGACTGACGGACTCGCTCAAGGACCTTGGCGGCGGCTCGCCGAAAAGCGGCATTGGCTTTCTGGGTGAGCTCATCACCGGTGTACTCGCTCATGGGACGATTCCCTTTGCAAAGTGCCGGATCGGATCGGGCAACCCATTTTATTGCGGGGATGGTCCTTGCGGAACGTCTGGGCAGCTCGCTGCATACAAGGCCGTTCAGAGCTTCCTAAAATTCAGAGAAATTCATTGACATCGGGGGGGGGGCGCTGTGTAAGAGTTGGGAAGATGCTCCTGACTAACCGGATTCCAGACATGTACAGAGGAGGCAACAATGAGAGTGCCAATCGTTCTGGCCGCGGTCCTGTTGCTCGGATTCGAGGCCGCCGAGCCTGCGCGGGGGACGCGGGAAGTCCCACTTGGGCTTCATGAGATGGAGGCGATCTTCGGCGGTGGTGGCGGCGCGGGACAGTGCTGCCAGGTCATCGACGCGTGCAGGGGCCTCCAGAGCAACGACAAGCCCGTCCAGTCCTGCCGTGTGTACAGCGGGCTTGATGGCTCCGCTTGCCTGAACGGGCAGATTAAAAAGGGGAATTACCACACTGGCTACGCGAAGCATTGTGGCACGTCGCAGAGCTGCCCCAAATGCAACTGCACGGATTACACCCAGGACGTGAACGGTAACAAGTTTTCGTGCCTGGATTACATGATCTGCCAGTTCACAGCGGGAGTCTGTTCCGACCTCCAAATTTCCTCCCAGGTGGACGGAGCGACGTGCGCCGACAACTGTCCTCAGTGATGGCTCGCGAATCGTCACCCTAGAGCGGTTTTCGGGTCGATCGCTCACCGTAGGGTCCGCTGTGCGGACCG
>JBMFUH010001012.1:0-2709 GCA_049966735.1 Isosphaeraceae bacterium | reverse complement strand
CGTCCGGCCATAGGATAACAAATTACTCGACCCTGCAAACCATGTCGTGCGCCCTTGCCGGGGACGTGCTGAAACCGGGCTGGAAAGTGGTTGCCGCTCGGAAAAGAGAGTAGAGCTGTTTCCTTTTGAGTTGCCGATTGAGCGGTTTCCTCTTCCTCTCCCTCGGGGAGAAGGTGGCCGGTACGGCCGGATGAGGACAGACAGGAAACCAGGGACGTTTCTTCCCTCATCCGCCCCCGCGGGGCACCTTCTCCCTGAGGGAAAAGGTATCATCGTGGTCGCTTGCCTCGACGGTTGTCTGGCATGCGAGGGGAAAACGCTCCAGCTCGCTTCGTGGGACAAGATCGGAATCTTGTCCCACGTCAGGTTTTGTTCTTCGCCAGCTCGCTGATGGCCTTGAACTCCGGCCGGTCGGCGGACTCGAGCCATTCGAAGAGGATGGCTTCCGTGGTTGACACGACAGCCCCGGCGCGGTCGAGGCGGCGGAGGCTGAACTCCCAGTCGTTCCGGTTTCTCGAGGCCACGGCGTCGGCGGCGATTTGCACCTGGAAGCCGAGATCGAGCAGCTCGAGGGTAGTCTGGGCAACGCAGACGTGGGCCTCGACGCCGGCCAGGGTCACGTGGCGGATGTGCCGGCCGTAGAATTGTTCGAGGAGCTGCGGCACAGCGCAGCAATGAAACGAGAGCTTGGTCGGCCGCTCGGGAATCAGCTCGGCGATCGACGGAGCCGTCGGCCCCAGCCCGCGGGGGTATTGCTCGGAAGCCCAGACGGGCACGTCCAGGAGCTTCGCGCCCTTGACCAGGCGCAGCGCGTTTCCGACCACGACGTCGCGGTCGCTCATGACCGCCAGGAGTTTTTCCTGCATATCCACCACCAGCAATCCGCCGTATCGCGCTGTCAAACGTTCTGTCAAACGCATGGTGAGCCTCCCAAAACAATGCGGCCCCTCTTCTTGCGATGCTAGCACGACTGACCTCCAGGTCAAGCTGGCGCTCGCGAGCCGGCGCCAGCCCGCCTTGCCGCTTGCGGGAAGGGGGGTTACGATGAAGCCTCCACACTCATTCCATCGAGTCATTGGCTGCGCCCTCCGTAGGGGGGCTGGGTTGTCTCTTGTTCGAGCCAGGGTGCCTGACGTGTCGGAAAAGCCTCGACTGCTGGTGATCGATCGTGAGCCCGCAACGGGGAAGGCGAACCTCGCCGCGCTCGGTGAAGCGTTCGACGTCGTCACGGTCAACTCGATTTCCAAGGCCCTTGCGCTCTTGCGCGACAGCCAGTTCGGCGGCGTCTATGTTGACGCGTCGCAACTTGCGTCGGTGCGCTGGGTGGGCATGATCATCCAGGCCGAGGAGATTCTCGACGCGATCGCCGATGGCGTGGCCGTGGTCGACCCCGACCTGCGGATCATCTGGGTCAATCCCGAGTTCCTCTCCCTGACCGTTTCGCGTTCGAGCGTGGTGGGGGCAAATTTCTACCAGGTTCTCGACGAGTCGGAGGTTCTCGGCCCCGACCCATGTCCCTTCACCAGTGCCGTCGGCTCGCGCGGGGCTGCCAGCACGACGCTTAAAATCAAGGGCAACCGCTACCTGCGGGTGACCGTCACTCCCGTCTTCGACGCGTGGAACACCCTCACGCACCTGATCGCCCTGACGCGTGAGATCACCGACGAGACTCAGCAGCAGCTCAAGGTGAGCGCGATCGCCCAGGCGGGAGACGAGCTGGCCGACCTGACGCCCGACGAGCTGTCGCAGATGGGCGTGGAGGAACGCACCGATCTCCTCAAGTACAACATCACGCGTCACATGAAAGACCTGATGGGGCTGGACTACATCGAGATCCGGCTCCTCGACCGGGCGTCCGGCAAGCTCATTCCCCTCTTGAGCGAGGGGATGTCGCCCGTGGCCGCCGACCGTGAGCTTTTGGCCCGCAAGGAAGGGCACGGCGTGACAGGATTGGTCGCCGCCACCGGCCAGAGCTACGTCTGCCCCGACACGACCAAGGACCCGACGTATATCGAAGGGGCGGCGGGCGCGCGCAGTTCGTTGACCGTTCCGCTGGTCTATCACGGCACGGTCATCGGCACGCTCAACGTCGAGAGCCCGCAGCCCAACAACTTCGACGACCGCGATCGGCAGTTCCTGGAAATCTACGGCCGCAACATCGCCGCGGCACTCAACACCCTGGAATTACTCCAGGCCGAGAAGGAGAGCACGGCAAGCGCCAGCGTGCAGGCGATCAGCCGTGAGGTGGCGATCCCGCTGGACGACATCATCACCGACGCCACGACCACGCTGGATCGCTACGCCGGGCACGACGAAGACGTGGTCTCGCGGCTCCGCCACCTGCTCTATCGCGCCCGGGAGATTCGCGGCATCATCCACAAGGTCGGGTCGTCGATTGTTCCGCAGGCCAGACGGTTTTCCCCAGTCCCGGCACCGTCGAAGCTGGCCGGGACGCGAATCCTGGTAGTCGATACTGACGAGGCCATTCGGCGATCGGCCCATCATCTCCTCGGCGTTCAAGGCGCGGTGGTCGAGACGGCCAGAGACGGCCACGAGGCCCTCGCGCTGGTGCGTCAGGCCAATTATTCGGCGGTGCTGGTCGACATCCGCCTGCCCGACATGGACGGTTACGAGATCTTCCACAGGCTGCGCGAGATCCATCCGCGGATGCCCGTCATCCTCATGACCGGATTCGGCTACGATCCAACG
>JBMFUH010001011.1:0-2721 GCA_049966735.1 Isosphaeraceae bacterium | reverse complement strand
AGTGCGCAAGCCGACTGCAAACCGCTCTAGGAGAAACGGCAGGTCGATCTCGGGGTACACCGGGAATGATGCCAGCAGTTCTTGAACCCGCGCGTGGGCCTTGCCGCGGACGGCTTCGTCGAGCTTGAACTTGGCCTTGTCCTTGCCGCCCGATTTGGTCGTGGCCGGGACGATGTTCCGGAGCACCTCGCCAACGACCGCGGCAATCTCCTTCATCTCGGCAGGCCCCATTCCCAGAGTTGTCACGGCGGGAGTGCCGAACCGCAGGCCGCTGGTGTACCAGGGACCGTTGGGGTCGAACGGAATGGGATTGCGGTTCAGCGTGATCCCGCAGCGGCGGACCGCGTCCTCGGCCTGGCGGCCGGTGATCCCCAGGGCGCTGGCGACATCAACCAGAACGAGATGATTGTCGGTCCCGCCGGTGATGACCTTGAGGCCGTTCTGCACGAAGGCTTCGGCCAGGGCTCGCGAATTCTCGACGATCTTCCGCGAGTAGGCGGCGAACTCGGGCCGCAGAGCTTCGGTGAACGACACCGCCTTGGCGGCCATCACGTGCGGCAGCGGCCCGCCCAGCACCAGGGGACAACCGCGGTCGACGTGTTCCTTGAACTCCTCGGTGCAGAGCACCAGTCCCCCGCGCGGTCCGCGCAAGGTCTTGTGCGTGGTCGTGGTGACCACGTCGGCGTAGGCGACCGGGTTTTCCTCTCCCTGGAGGACCTTGCCGGCGACCAGGCCCGCGAAGTGGGCCATGTCAACCATGAGCACCGCCCCCACCTTGTCGGCGATCTCGCGCATCCGGCGGTAGTTGATGTTGCGGGGATAGGCGCTGAAGCCGGCCAGGAGGATCAGCGGCTTGACTTCCATCGCCTGCCGCTCGATGGCGTCATAGTCGAGCAGGAACGTCTCCCGGTCGACGGTGTAGCCGTGCGGCTCGAACATCTTCCCCGAGGAATTGAGCCGGTAGCCGTGGGTGAGGTGCCCGCCGGAGGCGAGATCCATCCCCAGCAAGCGCTGATTTCCCAGCCGCTGGCGGACCTCGTTCCACTGGGCGGTCGTCAGCTTGGTCCAGTCGCCGGGGGCCAGCGCGTCAGGCCCCGCCGCACCGAGGAGCTTCACCATGGCCGGCAGCTCGACGCGAGCCCGCAGAATGGCCCAGAACGCCACCAGGTTGGCATCGGCACCGCTGTGCGGCTGGGCGTAGGCGTGCGCGGCACCGAAGAGCTCGCGGGCACGTACGCTGGCCAGGTCCTCGACCGAATCCACGTTGTCGCAGCCGGCGTAGAACCGGTGGTGGGGAATGCCCTCGGCGTACTTGTCGGTCAGCAGGTTGGCCATGGCGCACTGGGTCGCCAGGGAGGAGTAGTTTTCGCTGGCGATCAGCTTGATGTTTCGCCGCTGGTCGGCCAACTCCTGGACGATGGACCGGGCGACCTCGGGCGACACCCCCCGCACAGTCTCGAGATTGGCCAGGTAGGCCAAAAACCCCGGCGCGATCTCCGCGGCCGATTTCTTGCCAAGATAGCTCTGGATCAGTGAATCTTGCATGGAAAGCCCCGGTGCCTCACGATACTCTGGGGGATCGAAAAGGAGATCTTACTGGCCAGCGACAATCTCTCTCAAGAGATCATGCCGCCGGGGCAAGCTATGGTCTTCTTTTGTCATCACCTTGTGACATCCGGCACCTGCCATCTGACATTTGACATTTGCCATCTGCCATTTGCCATCTGACATTTCAATCGGGGAGCTTGCCATGGCACTCGCGTTTGCACCGGGAAAGACAAGGATCGGCTGGGTTGGCACCGGGGTCATGGGCAAGTCGATGTGCGGCCACCTGATGGCCGCCGGCTACCAGGCCACCGTCTTCAACCGCACGGTGGAGAAGACCAGGCCCCTGGCTGAGAAGGGCGCCGTGGTGGCCTCGAGCATTGCCGACCTGGCCAAGGCGTCGGACGTCGTCTTCACGATCGTCGGCTATCCGGCCGACGTCCGCCAGGTGACGCTGGGGTCAGGCGGAATCCTGGAGTCTGCGCGGCCGGGCACGGTCATCGTGGACATGACCACCAGCGAGCCGGCGTTGGCGGTTGAGATTCACCAGGCGGCCAAGGCCAAGGGAGTGCATACGATTGACGCGCCGGTCTCCGGCGGCGACATTGGCGCCCGCGAGGCCCGGCTGTCGATCATGGTCGGCGGAGACAAGGAGGTTGCCAACGCGCTCCGGCCGCTCTTCGAGGTCATGGGCAAGACGATCGTCTACCAGGGGCCGGCCGGCTCGGGCCAGCACACCAAGATGGTCAACCAGATTTTGATCTCCACCAACATGATCGGCGTCTGCGAGGCCTTGCTCTACGGCTACAAGGCCGGACTGGACCTGAACACGGTGATGGAAAGCGTCTCCAGTGGCGCGGCGGGGTCCTGGAGCCTGAGCAACCTGGGCGCGCGGATGATCGCCGGCAATTTCGAGCCGGGCTTCTTCGTCGAGCATTTTCTCAAGGACATGGGCATCGCGCTGGCCGAGTCGCGGCGGATGAAGCTGGCCCTCCCCGGCCTGGCGCTGGCCGAGCAGCTCTACCGGGCCGTGGAGGCTCAGGGCTACGGCCGCAAGGGAACCCAGGCCCTCCTCCTGGCCCTGGCCGACCTCTCCCGGCTGGACTGGCCCAAGCGGCCAGGCTGAGAGGGTGTTTGAAAACCTGAATGGTCTGGGCAAGCTTGCTGAAATAGTCA
>JBMFUH010001010.1:0-2730 GCA_049966735.1 Isosphaeraceae bacterium | reverse complement strand
GATCTTCCTCAAGCTTCATGACACCTGGTACGACCCCGAGTATCTCTGGACCGACGCCCAGGGGCGCGAGCGGATCGGCAAGGGGCGGCCGATCGCCGAGCTGACGATCCCCGAAGGGGTTGGAGATGCGGCAGCCTATCGCGACGGCAAGCGGCTCGCCTACCGGGCTCTGGTTCCAGTGAACTGGTGCCCGGGGCTGGGGACCGTTCTGGCCAACGAGGAAGTGATCGACGGCAAAAGCGAGCGCGGCGGGTTCCCCGTCGTCCGGATGCCGCTCACCCAGTGGATGCTCCGCATCACGGCCTACGCCGATCGCCTGGTCGACGACCTGGAGCTGGTCGACTGGCCGCGCCCCATCAAGGACATGCAGCGCAACTGGGTGGGCCGCAGCGAAGGGGCCGAGGTCGACTTTCCCATCTTGCTCGACGACGATCTGGCGAGCTGGGAGGTCCGCCGCCAGTCCGAAGGCTTCCGCGAGACTCCCTCCGACGACGTGATCCGGATCTACACGACCCGTCCCGACACGCTCTTCGGCGCGACGTACATGGTCCTGGCGCCCGAGCACGCGTTGGTTGACCAGGTGACGACGCCGGATCAGCAAGCAGCCGTCGCCTCGTATCGCGAGCAGGCCGCCCGCAAGAGCGACCTGGATCGCACCGACCTGGCCAAGACCAAGACGGGCGTCTTCACCGGCGGATACGCCATCAATCCGGCGACCAGTAAACCCATGCCCATCTGGATCGCCGATTATGTGCTCATGGGTTATGGCACTGGCGCGATCATGGCCGTGCCGGGCCACGACGAGCGCGACTTCGAGTTTGCCAAGGTCTTCGATCTGCCCATCGTCGCCGTGGTATTGCCGCCGGACGAGTGGCTGAAGGCCCATCAGCCTGAACCGGGCGGTACGCCGGATGTCGAGGCGTTGCGCGAGCGCTACCGCGAGAATCCCGCGTCGTTCACCGCGGCCTATTGCGACGAGGGCATCTCGATCCAGTCGGAAAACCCCGAGTTCGCGATCACCGGCAAGCCCACGGCGGAGGCCAAGCGGGACATCACGGCCTGGCTTACCGAGGCCGGATTGGGCCGCCGGGCGGTGAACTACAAGCTCCGCGACTGGCTCTTCTCGCGCCAGCGGTACTGGGGCGAGCCGTTTCCGGTCGTGCTGGGAGAGAATGACGAGGTTCGCCCCGTGCCCGAGTCGGAGCTGCCCGTGCTCCTGCCCGAGCTGGACGACTTCAAGCCGACCGGCAAGCCCGAGCCGCCGCTCTCCAAGGCCAGCGACTGGGTGAATTATTCGGAGACGTATCGCCGCGAGACCAACACCATGCCCCAGTGGGCCGGATCGTGCTGGTACTATTTGCGCTATCTGGATCCGAAGAACCGGGAGCAGCCCTGGGGCCCCGAGAAGGAAAAATACTGGATGCCGGTCGACCTCTACGTCGGCGGCGCGGAGCACGCGGTCTTGCATCTCTTGTACAGCCGGTTCTGGCACAAGGTCCTCTTCGATCGCGGTTTGGTGAGCACGGCCGAGCCCTTCCAGCGGCTGGTCAACCAGGGGATGATCCTGGGTGAAATGGAGTTCACCGCTTACAAGGATGCCGCGGGCGGATGGGTCTCCGCCAGCGACGTCGAGGAGGGTGACAACGGCCATCATGTCAAGGGATCGAAGCCGCCTGCCCCAGTGAGCGCCGTCAAGCTGATGGAAGAACAGGTCACCAAGAAGGGGGACGCGTTCGTCCTCGTCGCGCAGCCCGATCTCCGGGTCGACGCCCGGGCGCACAAGATGTCCAAGAGCCGGGGCAACGTGATCAACCCTGACAAGGTCGTCGCGGAATACGGCGCGGATAGCTTGCGGCTTTATGAAATGTTCATGGGGCCGCTGGAGGCGGTCAAGCCCTGGAGCATGAAGGGAGTCGAGGGCGTTTACCGGTTCCTGGGCCGGGCCTGGCGGATGATCGTCGAGGCCGAGGCCCACGAGCTTCGCCTCGACCCGAAGGTGCGGGACGTGGCGGCGACGCCGGAGCAGGCGAAGGTCATCGCGCGGACGGTCGCGGCCGTGACCGACGATCTCGAGGCGTTGCGGTTCAACACGGCGATCAGCCGGCTCATGGAGTTCGTCAACGCCTTCACGTCCGCCGAGGCTCGTCCTCGCCAGGCGATGGAGACGTTCACGCTCTTGCTCTCTCCCCTGGCGCCGCATCTTGCCGAGGAGCTCTGGCAGATTTTGGGCCACGAGCGGACGCTGGCCTACGAGACCTGGCCAACCTACGACCTGGCGCTCCTGAAGGATGTGGTAGTCGAGGTGCCCGTGCAGGTCAACGGCAAGGTCCGAGGCCGCGTCGTCGTTCCGGCCGATGCCGACCGGGCGGCCATCGAATCCGCCGCCCGCGCCGACCAGCGCATCGCCGCGCTGCTCGAGGGCAAGGCCATCCGCAAGGTCGTCGTCGTGCCGGGCAAGCTGGTCAATTTCGTGGTGGGGTAACGGAGCTTGTCAGAAGCTGAAAGGAGGGCGACGTGATGACGATTCATCTGCCGGCCGACCTGGAGCGGTTCGTGCATGAGCAAGTCTCTTCTGGGCATTATTCGTCCGAGGACGACGTGGTCTGCGCCGCACTCGAGCGGCTGCGTAGCCAGGCCACTCCCGACACGACCGGACTCGGCTCGATCGGGGCCATGCGCGACGATGCCGATTTGCTCGAGCAGGTCACAAACGACATCATGGAAAGTCGC
>JBMFUH010001009.1:0-2733 GCA_049966735.1 Isosphaeraceae bacterium | reverse complement strand
GCGGACCCTACGATATTCAATGAGTGCGCAAGCCGACTGCAAACCGCTCTAGAGCAAGGTGTCGATCAGGGCGACGTCTTCCAGTAATCCGGCAATCCCTTCTTCGTCTCGCGAAGGATCTCCAGGATCGCCTTCCGTTCCTCGGGAGTCCGGCGGGAGTAGGCTTCGCTGGTGTCCTTGCCGGAAAGGACTTCCCAGAGGCGGCGAAGGATGTAGTCCTTCACTGGCGCGGGAAGGGCGTCGAAGGCCCTGGAGTAGATCAGGTAGCTGCAAGGATAGCGGAAGAGCCGCGTCTGGAGATCGAAATCGCGGAGCGACCGCCCCTGACGATCGCGCGGGCCTCGGGATGCGAAGTCCTTCGCGAATGAGGTCGTGCCGCGGACCGGATCAGTGAGCGGGGCCTCGTCGACGAAGAGCATGTACTTGACCAGGTCTTCCGCCGGCCCCCGGAATCGCCGGGCCGTGGTTTCGGAGATCGTGTCTTCCGGCTCGCCGAGGGCCTTATTGACCGCCTTCGAATAATGGACGGCAATCCTCGCCTGGTAGTTGGCCAGCGTGATCAGGTTGTGCATCTTCACCTGATGCTCCAGCACCATCAGGGCCACGATATCGCTGCCGGGTGTCAGGTAAGCGGATGTGTCGAACTTGCCGGAGAGGTCGGTCAGGTTGGCTCCAGCCTTCGTGTCCAGCTTCTCGGGATGCTCGCGATCGGTGATCAGCACGTTGCCCATGTGGGTCTGCTTGCCGTGCGTGCCGGTGACGTACCAGCCGCCCCAGCGCTCGGCCATCGGGCTCTCGTGGCTGGTCGAGAATGTTCCCGCGTTGAACGCCGGCTGGCCGCTCTCCTCGGGATAGACAGAGCGCACCAGATGCCCCGGCACGTCGAGCGTCTTCCCCGATGCATGGCATTGCAGGCAGTCGTGCGTCTGGCGGAGGAACGAGGGGGTCGGCGTCTTCGCTTGCTCCAGCAGATAAAACGTTCCACCCAGCTCCGGATCAGCCGCCGAGAACTCGAGTACGTCGGAACCCTGCACGAAACCGACGTAGACGTCGTCGTTGAAATAGATGGCGCGCGGGGTGTCGGGGCCGATTCGCGTCCGCTGGAAGCTCGTCTTCGAGAAGACCAGCACCTGCGACGAGACCGGGACGTTCAACTGCTCGAGCACCGAGCGGAGATAGCCCTGCCGATCGTCGTGCCGCAACGCGGTCTTCTTGCTCTCAAGCCTTCCCTGCAAGAGCGCCACCGGGTCATGCGCCGGCGCGGTGAGGTAGTTGATCGGCTCATGCTCGAAGGGGATCTCGGCACGGGCGGCGAGTTCCGGGACCGCCAGGCTGGCCACGCAGAGCACGATCGGCACGACCCCACCGACCCGTGAATGTGCGGCCAACCTGGGGTGTTCGGGACGGGAATTGGGGAGCAGAGGGTCCATTGGTTTCTCCAGGCGCTGAGCCGCGTCCTCACGGAATTGAGGTTCTTGAAACCTTGGGCGGGTGGCTGATCGATCCCCGGCAACGGGATGAGCTACACTGGGCAGCTCATGAAATCTACCAGACCAGATTGTGGATATCAAGATCCAGAAAGACGCGGTTGACGATCACCCCAGGAGATTCCGACCATGAAACGATCGACGATCCTGATCGCCCTGTCCTTGACAGCGTTGGGCTACCTTTTGAACGGGTTGTTTCCCGCGCCGTTTTCCCGGGCGGGGTCGCACGAGGCGGCGGACGTGCAACAAAGCTCGGGGATGGATGGTGCTCTCGCCCTGGGCCAGGGACTGGGTTCGCTGCCGCTGCTATCAAGGTCGCGTTCGCGGTCGATCTGTGCCGAGAACCCGACGGGCGAAAAGGGAAAAGGGGGGATGGCGATTCCCGACCCCGCGCAGGTTGACCCGCCCGCCTCCGCCCGCGCGGCCGATGAGCTGGGCCAGGGGTGGAAGGTGCGGCCGTTCTTGCGGGTGAACAAGGGGAAGACGGCGACCTTGATGGACGTGGATGGCCCGGGCGTGATCCGGCACATCTGGATGGTCGAAGGGCTTTCCCGCGCACATGTGCTGCGATTTTACTGGGACGGCGAGGAGACGCCCTCGATCGAGGTGCCGGTTCCCGACTTCTTCGCGGTTGGCCATGGCAAGTTCGCGCCGGTCAACTCGCTGGCGGTGGTGGTGAATCCGCGCAATGCTCTCAATTGCTACTGGCCGATGCCCTTCCGCAAGCACGCGAGGGTCACGCTGACGAACGAATCGCCGACCAACGACCTGACCTTGCTGGCGTACCAGATCGACTACTCCGAGACCGAGGTCCCCGCCGAGGCGGCCTACTTCCACGCCCAGTTCCGCCGGGCCCGGACCGACCGGGTCAATCCGTACGTCATCCTCGACGGCGTGCGCGGACGGGGCCGCTACGTGGGGACGTTCCTGGCCTGGACCCAGCGCGAGAAGGGCTGGTTCGGCGAGGGCGAGATCAAGTTCTTCCTCGACGGAGACAAGCAGTTCCCCACCATCTGCGGCACCGGGACCGAGGACTACTTCTGCGGCAGTTACGGCTTTCCGTCGAGCTTCAGCGGGCCTTACACCGGCACCACCTTGCCTGCCAGCGATGGCGCCGACCCGCCCAGCTTCTGGAGCCTTTACCGCTGGCACATCATGGACCCGATCAGCTTCGACCGGGACCTGAAGGTCACCATCCAGGCCCTCGGCTGGAGCGGCCCGCTGTACAAGAAGATGTCCGACGACG
>JBMFUH010001008.1:0-2733 GCA_049966735.1 Isosphaeraceae bacterium | reverse complement strand
ATGATTGTTGACAATCTGCAAGGTTGGACCGGCGCGATCGAGTAAGGCGGCCGCAATCGCGTGCGGCAACCCTTCTCTTCCCTTCGATCCCACTGCACATTCAAGAACGTGGCAATGAGTATGCCCACAGACAATCACCTCATCGCAGCCGGCCATCCAGCTTTCCAGTTCGCCAGGTGAGCCACAAGCCGTCGTCACATGAGGATGCACCACGTTGGCCGGGGTGCGAACCACCACGAGGTCGACCTCGCGACCCTGGGCGAATTGGCCGGGATGAATCTGCAGGTCGGAACAGGTAAAGACCAGAATGCGGAGACAGCCGCACTCTGCTGCTTCTCTCATGAAGGACCGACGATGATGGAAATGCGGGCTGTGGAACCGATGAACCCCACTGATCAACCGGGAGCCAACGAGTCCGCGCTGGGTCTCACACCTCATGACTCAGACCTCCTCATGTGTTATAAGTCATTAAGATCAAGTTTTGACAATCGACATTTTTAGCGCGAGCGAGGCTGCAACCGTCACGGGTAGGACAGGGATCTCCAGAACGCCTCGCGCTGGACTGCCCACAATTGCTGCCTGAGGCAAGAACGCACGATTGGACGCGAATTGCCGCCGCCGGCGTACTCCGCGTGACAGCGCGGCAGGACGAGATCAGGCCGGGAAGGCGGACCGTGAAGCGATCGCGGCCGAGTCGCTCAACAACGAAGAGGAGTTGCCTGAACAGGAAGGTGAGGCAGTGGAACCGGCTCGATGGGGGCTGTCAGCCCGCGGGGAGATGGTGAGTCATCCGACGCCGGCTGGAGAATGGCCATCAGGAAGAGCCAGGAATCTTCATCCTGATCATCTGAAACCGCCAGGATGGGCGGTTCGTCATCGGCCCGTCCTTGATCCGAATGCGCTCCCAGGCGTGCCTCCATGCCCGAGCAAGGGCAATTTCTGACGCCTGGAAGACGTCGGCGAGCCATTGAGGGAAACAGAACTCGTCGCCCCCCGGCCGAGGCCCGCGCCGGGAGAAGGCAACACATACAAACGACGGCGAGTGCCACGATGTGCCAGAACCAAGGGCGCACGGCGTCGTGGGATTGCATGTGCGGACTTCCAACACTTGAGGAAGGATTGAGTTAACCTATAGTGATTATTCGCCGTGTCAGCGAAGCCGTCAAGCGAAAAACAGAAACTCAAAAAGACTTCATGAAAAGATAATGTGTCCTCTTGAGATAGGAGGTGGGAAGGTCCGTGACCGGAGCGGTGCAACGACACGACCAAGGGGTCGAACGCTGTTGGCTCGGCGCTGCGTTACGGCTTCTCCAGGGTCAAGGTTCCCAGGTCGACGGGCCGCGCTTCCGGACCAGCCCGCGGCGGAACGTGGAAGCGATGATTATGCAAAAAGCCCGCTTGAATGCGTAAGAAAAAGACGGTGAGCAAGTAGTCCCCCTCGGGCACGTCGTCGATCCGGAACGTGCCGTCGCGGCCCACGGCGGCATTGAAGTTAAGATCGGTCGCGGTTTGTTGGCCCCGGTGGGGAGTGACGATCACCTCCGCGAAACTCCAGCGAACCTTGACCTCGGGTCCCGGGGGCGGCCGCAGCTTGCCAACGACAGAACGGCCGTTCCCGCCGAGCGCCAGATGAACGGTTGTCTCGGGAAGAATGTCGAAAGGAACGTTGCACGATGATGACACTTCCGAGTCCCCTTGATCGCACATGATCGCGATATCGCGACTGATCCACCATTTTGCCGGGACGACTCGCTCGAAGACGAATCGCCCGTCCGGGCCCGTTTTCGTCCTGTACTCGATCAAAAGCTCTTCCGCATCTCTGGCGCGTAAGTCCGCCGCCCCCCGGTACTGGAGATGGATCGTCGCATTGCGGGCCGGCTTCGGTCCGACCCGTAACGTTCCTTCGACCCTGGACCACGGTTCCAAACGGATGATTCTCGTCAAGTCCCACTCGGGCTTTGACTTGATCTGCGCGAAGCCCGATGGGTGCGTGATCACAAGCTGGAAGTCTTTATCCTGCGCAGGGAAATGAAACCGCCCGGCCCTGTCAGTGGTCTCGCGAGGACTGTTGTTGGATCTGTCGTCGATTTCTCCGTTCGTGAAGCGGATCCACGATCTCGAGCCGCCGAGGGCGACCCTGGCGCCAACCGCCGGAAGAAGTCCGGGCGTCACGACTTTCCCGAGCACGTTGTTTCCTCGCTCCAGAGCGAAATCAATCGTGATTGTTCCCTCGTCGCTCTTGATGTCACGCGACACCGCCGCGCGGTAGCCGTCGGCTTCGATGCGCAGGCGAAAAGCAGTCCATGGCCGATCCTCGCGGATCTCGTACCGACCTCCGGTCGCCACAAAGCTGCCTCTCCAAGCCCAGTAATCCTGGTTCCCAGCGATCCGACCTCCGGGAACAACGCGAAATTCCCTGACTTGCTGCCTCGTCAGGGCGTCGATGACTTTGCCGGAGATCACCAGAGCCGGAGACAGCCGAAAGACATATTCCTCAGCGCGGGCGATCAAGGGTTGCTCGGGCAACTGCATTTTCGTCCCGAGCTGACCTGGGCGGATGTCGGCCCTGAATTCGTCAACAGGCGCTTCGTGCCACTCCCAGACTCCGTTCTGGTCCGCGTACCGGTTCACATGATCGAACTCGAAGTATTGAAACTGGCCGCGCCATTTCTGGAAGAAAATGGTAAGCGCTCGCCAGTTGGTGCGCCGGGACGGGGGCGTGATAGCCTTCCT